>DASRHX010000130.1:0-9242 GCA_035650295.1 Bryobacteraceae bacterium
AGTACATCGCGCCGTACGCGGGCGTGACGATGGGGGAGTTCTTCCGCGACTCGGGCCGCCACGCGCTCTGCATCTACGACGACCTGTCCAAGCACGCGAACGCGTACCGCCAGCTCGCGCTGCTGCTGCGACGACCGCCGGGCCGCGAGGCATTCCCGGGCGACGTGTTCTATCTTCACTCCCGTTTGCTGGAGCGCGCGGCGAAATTGAAGTCGGGCGGTTCGCTGACCGCGCTGCCGTTCATCGAAACACAGGCGGGCGACGTTTCCGCGTACATTCCCACGAACGTCATTTCGATCACCGACGGCCAGATCTTCCTGGAGTCGGATTTGTTCAACTCGAACATCCGTCCGGCGGTGAACGTCGGCATTTCGGTCAGCCGCGTCGGCGGCTCCGCACAGATCAAGGCCATGCGCCAAGTGGCCGGCTCGCTTCGTCTCGAACTCGCGCAGTACCGCGCGCTTGCCGCATTCGCGCAGTTTGGTTCCGACCTTGATAAGGCCAGCCAGCAGCAGCTTGCGCGCGGCGCGAGACTGGTCGAAATCCTGAAACAGCCCAACTACGCTCCGCTGCCCGTCGAAAAGCAGGTGCTCATCATCTTCGCGGGCACCAACGCGTTCCTTGACGATCTACCGGTGGAATCGGTGCGTAAGTTCGAAGCCGAGTTGTACCGCTTTGTGGAGAACGCCCATCCGCAGGTTCTCGTCGACCTACGCGAGAAGAAGGCAATCGACGACGACTTGAAGGCGCGCATGATCGCCGTGCTCAAGGAATTCAAGGATCGCTTCGTTCAGGGAGCCAAGTAGCCCGCCGGAGCCTCGATGCCTTCCTTAATCGACATACGCCGGCGCATTCGGTCGGTCAAGAACACGCAGCAGATCACCAAGGCCATGAAGATGGTCTCGGCGGCGAAGCTGCGCCGCGCGCAGGAGCGCGTGATCGCGGCCCGGCCTTACAACGCGATGATGCGGCGCATGCTCAGCAACCTCGCCGCGGCCGTACGCGGACTGGATGCGGTTGAGGGCCATCCGCTGCTCGCGCGGCGCGAAGAGAAGACCATTCAACTTGTCCTTCTTACTTCGGACCGCGGCCTGGCGGGGTCGTTCAACTCGAACCTGATTAAGGCGGCGCAAAAGTTTATTGCCGAGCATCCGGGCCGTCGCGTATTGATCGAAACTCTTGGACGCAAGGGCCGCGACTTCTTCCGCAAGCGTGCGAGCGTGAGCGGGGAGCTGACCGGCGTGAAGGCTCCGCAGTATTCCGACGCGCGCGAGGTAGCCAACCGTATCATCGAGCGCTACGAAAGGGGCGAGATCGATTCAGTCTACGTCATCTGCAACACATTCAAGAGCGTTATTTCGCAGGAACTCGTCGTGAACCAAGTATTACCGGTCGAGTTGCCCGCCGATGCCGCACCTGTCGATTACATCTTCGAAGAGCCGCCGGAAGTGCTGCTCTCGATGTTGCTGCCGCAGTTCGTTGAGGGCCAGTTGTTCCGCGCGATGCTGGAATCCACGGCTGCCGAGCACGCGGCACGCATGACCGCCATGGACGCTGCCACTACGAACGCCAGCGACGTGATCGACAAGCTGACGCTCTACATGAACCGCGTCCGGCAGGCGAGTATTACTAAGGAAATTATTGAGATTGTGAGCGGCGCCGCCGCGCTGGAGTAATCCGCGGAGCCGCCGCCTTTGGAGTCATCACCCATGTCCACCGCCACACAAACCGCAATCGGCAAAGTCATTCAAGTCGCCGGACCGGCCGTCGACATTCAGTTCCCCGAGGGACAGATCCCTGTCATCTACACCGCCATTCGCATCACGAGCGAAGGCTTCAATGTGCCCGACCCCATCGACATCGTGTGCGAGGTGGCCCAGCACATTGGCGAGGGCCGAGTGCGGACAATCGCATTGAAGCCGACGGACGGTCTGGTGCGGGGCATGAAGGCGCAGAGCCTGGGCGGGCCTGTGACGGTACCAGTGGGCAAACAGACTCTCGGGCGCGTGCTGAACGTTTTGGGCGAGCCGGTGGACCGCATGGGTCCGGTGAACGCCGAACATCACTACCCAATCCATCGCGAAGCTCCGACGTTTGAGGAACAGTCCGGCGGCCTGCAGATGCTGGAAACGGGCATAAAGGTCATCGACCTGCTCGAGCCCTATCTCAAGGGCGGCAAGATCGGTCTGTTCGGCGGCGCGGGCGTCGGTAAGACTGTCGTCATCATGGAGCTGATCAACAACATCGCCATGCATCACGGCGGTGTGAGCGTGTTCGCCGGCGTGGGCGAGCGGACGCGCGAAGGCAACGATTTGTGGCTGGAAATGCAGGAAGGCGGCATTCTCGATCCGACCGATTACACGAAGTCGAAGGTCGCCCTCATCTACGGCCAGATGACCGAGCCGCCCGGCGCGCGCCTGCGCGTGGGCCTCACCGGCCTCACCGTCGCCGAGTACTTCCGCGACGAAGAAGGCCAGGACGTGCTGCTGTTCATCGATAACATTTTCCGATTCACGCAGGCGGGTTCCGAAGTATCGGCGCTACTGGGCCGCATGCCGTCGGCGGTGGGTTACCAGCCGAACCTCGCGAGCGAAATGGGCGAGTTGCAGGAGCGGATTACTTCGACACGGAAGGGCTCCATCACGTCCGTGCAGGCCATTTATGTGCCCGCCGACGACTACACCGATCCCGCTCCGGCCACTACGTTCGCCCACCTCGACGCGACGACCAACCTCTCGCGTGACATCGCTTCGCTCGGCATCTACCCGGCGGTCGATCCGCTGGCTTCCAGTTCGCGTATTCTCGATCCACGCGTTCTTGGCGAAGCCCACTACGGCACGGCACAACAGGTGAAACAGGTTCTGCAACGCTACAAAGACCTGCAGGATATCATCGCCATTCTGGGCATCGACGAGCTTTCCGAGGAAGACAAGCAGACCGTGTCGCGGGCGCGCAAGATTCAGCAGTTCCTGTCGCAGCCCTTCCATGTGGCTGAACAGTTCACGGGCTTCAAGGGCAAGTATGTGAAGCTCGAGGACACGATCAAGGGCTTCCAGGAGATCTGCGACGGCAAACACGACGATGTTCCGCAGCAGGCCTTCTACATGCAGGGCACCATCGAAGACGTGCTCGAAAAGGCCGAACAGTTGAAGAAGGCAAGCTAGGGCGGCCGTGGAGCCTAATCCCATGGCAAATGCATTCACGCTTGAAGTCGCTACGCCCGAACGCTTGTTACTGCACGAGCATGTGCTGGAGGCGCAGATTCCGGCTGCGTCTGGTTACATCGGCGTCCTGAAGGGCCATGCGCCGCTATTGGGCGAACTGGGAATCGGCGGCTTGAAATACAAAAAGATCGATGGTTCCACGCACGACCTGGTTGTGATCGGTGGCTATGTCGAAGTGAGCAACGATCATGTCCGTGTTCTGGCCGAACGCGCGGAGGAAGTGAACCAGATCGATATTGGGCGGGCGGAGCAGGCGCTCAAGCGGGCCAACGATCGATTGCTGCACCCCGCCGGCGGTGTGGATATAGCGCGTGCGCTAAACGCGATGAAACGAGCTCAGGCGCGCCTGGACGCGGCCAGACGGTCGAACCATGCGTAAACCGGACCCCACTCACTACTGAAAGAAATCCGCCGGACGACTGACGAACTGCACTGTGTCCTGATTGGACCGGTTCGTAAACCAATCGACGGCCGACCGGCTCGCGCTTTTAGAGAACGTCAGCGAAGGTTGGACGCAGCTTGCGGTAGATATGCGCGGCGACGAACACGACTATGAGCGATGCGATGTAGAGAAAGAGCATCATGCGAAGTGGCGGCAGTTCGCCGGAGAGAAGCAAGGCACGCCAGCCGCGAACGAGGACATAGACGGGGTTCTTGCGGAAGTAGGGGGCCAATTCCGCCGGCAGCGATTCTTCCGGGTAGCAAATGGGGGTGAGGAAGAAGAGCAAGGTAAGCAGGAATCCGATGATCTGGCCCAGATCACGCAGGAAGACTCCCAGTGCGCTGAGAATCCACGATGCGCCGACGGTCAGCAGCAGTTGCGGCACGATCAGGAACGGCAGCAGGAGTGCGGTGGCAGGAACGCTGCCGCGTACGGCTAACAGGAGCAGGCAAAGAAGAGCCAAGCCGATCATTTGGGTGACAAGCGCCGATAGGGCATGGCCGACGTTCAGCACCTCGACGGGAAAGACCAGTTTCTTCACGAAGTGCCGGTGTTCGACGAGGGCCGACGGCGCCCGGCCAACGACTTCGCTGAAGGCGAGCCAGGGAATCATGCCGGCGAGAAAGTAGAGCGCGAAGCCCGCCGTGCTCGGGTCGCCGGAGAAGCGCGCACGCAACACGACGCCGAAGACGAAGAGGTAGGTGAGCATGAGGAGCAGCGGGTGGACGACGGTCCAGAGCGCGTCGCCGATGGAGCCGCGGAATCGTGCCGCGAGATCGCGTTTGGCGAGGGACCAGGCTAAACGGCGGTGCCGCCAAACCATGTCGATCATCCTGCGCGGGGGGCCGAGAATGTCGTGGCGGGCTAAGTGCGCCATCGTCGCTTCCCTGCTCCGCAACAACGTGACCGTGCCGGCCCCGACCTCCACGTCCACGACCAGAGCGCGGCCGCCCGTTACGTGCAGCCAGCCCAATCCGGGGACGAGTGGCGAAATGAAAATCCGGTAGCGGCCACCGACGGTGGGCAGCGAGCCTTCGAGCACGCATTCGCGCGACTCACCCGGGCCGATGTCGGCGCCGAGATCGAGAACGGGACCATCTTCGAGGTAGCGGTGCGTATCACCCTCGGTGACTTGCCAGCCCAACACGGCTCCGCGCCAGTGGAGAATGGAGTCGTTGGTGACGCGCACCCGCACGGAGAGAAGGCCGCGCTCGTCCACGTTTACCTGTGGTTCGTCGTATCGAGCGCTCATTGGTCCTAACTATATAGCCACGAGGGCCAGCGCGAGCGCACGGGGCCGGCTTTGCGTCCGACGGCGTAGATGCCGTCGCCGCGCAGGTCCTTCGCCAAGCCGTAACGATCCAGCATGTGCTCCACCCAGATGTGTTCCGGCTTAGGCTCGCGCTTGAACTCACCAGTTTCGAGGCGCGTGACGTCGAAGCCCGCGTCATGGAAGAGCAGATAGACTTCTCGGGCGGTGTATTCGCGGTTGTGGCGCGCGTCGGTTTCGGCGCCCTCTTCGGCCGGCTTGATGTAGGCGGGGAAGAAGCCCGGATGATAGCCGGACAGAATCGCCGCGATTGCGCGTAAGGAACCGATGTTGGGGGTGGTCAACACCAGATGCCCGCCCGGTTTCAGTATGCGGTGGATCTCCGTCATCATGTGCATTGGATCGGCTGTCAGGTGTTCCACCAACTCGCCGCAGAGTACGGTATCGAACGACCCGTCCTCATAGGGAAAGCGGTCACGCTCGGCATCGAACAGATCCACTTCACAGGTGAAACGCTCGCCTTCGAGCGAAACCGCTTCGCGATGATCGACTTTACCGGCGGCGCCGTAGTAGCAGCCGCGCACCTCGCCATACTCCAACTTCGTTTTGAGCGACGGCGTGATTTGCAGGTAAGCGCCCATCTCGAGTATGCGTTGATCGGGCCCCCCTTTCGGTGTCATCTCGAGGGTCTTCACGAGGCGCGTGAGATGAGTATCGACGTAATCAAGCGCCGAGGGCTCGGCCCAACCCTTCACATAGTCGCCAGGCACCTCGACAGTTTCGGCGGCGGGCGTCTCGATGGCCAGAGCCGCTCGTTCCTGCTTCCATTCGCGGCCTTCAGCTATCGTGTTCAGAAACGCGGCGTACTGCCGAGCCACGTTTGCCCAAGAACACTCGCGCTCCACCCATGCACGGGCCCGGTCTCCCATGGCTCGCGCCAAGGCCGGACGGGAAATCAGCAAATTCAGGATGGAAAAGAGTGTCTCATCCTCGGTCGCGTCCACGGGGACTTTGAGACAGATGTCATCGGGGAACTCGGCGAAACTGCCAACGTCACTGACGACCACGGCTTTGCCCATGCCGAAGGCCCGCAGCAGAGTGCCCGATGTTTCGCCGACCGTGGGAAAGCGGAGGTTCAGGACCACGTCGCAGGCGGAGAGATAGCCTTCGAACTCCTCGAGCGTGGCGTAGCCAAATCGGCGAACCGCGGCCTGCAACCCCAAGGCACGAATCTGTGGCTCCAGAGGAAAATCCAGGTGCTCCTCACCGACGAGGATTAACTTCGCGTCGGGAACCATGCGGCGCACACGGGCAAACGCCCGCAGGGACTGGGCGATTCGCTTGTACGGTTTCAGGAAGCCAAAGATGCCCACCAGGGGCTCGGTTTCGTTGAGGCCGAGCTTGGTGCGCCAGTTCATGCGCTCCATCGGCGGCATTGCGGCGCCGTGCGGGATGACGGCGATCGGTCCGCGGTAACCCGTTTCGCGGCACTTATCCGCGACGAACCGGCTGTGAACGATCAGGCCGCGCGCACGTTCGAGCACACGGCGCAGCATGGGCACGCCGTCGTAGTCGGGACCGACCTCCAAGGCACGGACGCGTTCGGCGAAGGCACGGGCCGCCTCGCCGCCATCATCGGCGCACGCGTTCACGTAGGCATCCCATTCGCCGCGCCGGATCGTAAGGTCCGCAATCAGGTGGTGCAGATTTGCTTCGTGAAGGACCACCACGCCCGGATGCCGCAGGGCCATCTCATAGGCTTCGATGTGATCGGCGTTGTTGCCCAACTGATACAGGGCGAGGCTTCCAGCAGGAGGCCCATCGAAAGGTTTTCCTTCGCCAGCATACGTCTCCACGTCCAATAGCCCGCGCAACTCCTCCAGAAGCATCGCCGAATAATCGGCAATGCCGCTCCGCGCCGGAGGCAGCGGGGAAAAGTATGCCAGCTTCATTGCCTAGGGAACCAACTCCAAACGGAACTTGCCGATGCCCATTGTCACGCGCACTTCCACCGGCGTCCGCGCCTCGTCGCGTCCAAACAGGATTTCAAACTCCGAATTCGACGCTGGGCCTTTTACGTGGAATGTATAGCGGTCGGCCTCCTGCGCTTTCCCACCGACGGTTAGCTGCTCCTTGCCCGCGCTGACCGCCCTCACCGCATATTGCGAACCGAACAGGATGTTTTGTTCCTTGACCGCGCGTCCAGCCTTCAACTCGCGCCGGAACAACTGCAGGTAGGCGAGGGCATCGAAAGCGCACGGCCCGACGGAGATGACCGACTCGCCTCCGCCCTGGGCTGTTTTGCGGGTCGCCTTGCCAGCGCGCACAGTCGTCTTTTCGTGAGAGTTGCGCAGCGCGAGCGTGAGCTTTTTCTCAAATTCCTGGGTGCATCCCTTGCTGTTCATTTGCGAGCGAAATTCGCCCAGAACGGGGACGCCGGGAAAACTAGCATCGAGAACCATGGATGTGTTCAACCCGGCGACGGGCTTGTCGGCCGGCTTATCGCTGACTTGGCCACTGGATTCGATGCGCGCCGTTCCGAGGCTTACGCCGCTGGGCCACTTCAAGCGGTATTGCAAGGTTTCCGCGCCGGCCGGTGAGATGCATGCGAGTGCAGCGGCCGACGCTATGAGCCACATTTTGGAGGGGCGCGCACAACGGAACCTCGTCGCGGGCGCTAACCACGCGACCGGTGGGCAAGATTGGTGGCCCGCGCCGGACCCTGTGCGCTTCACGGCCTGGACACCGGCACTGCCTGAGCCGCCCGGCGTCGAGACTTCGACAACGCCGCGCGCCGCGCTTCGACAACTCCGCCATACACTTCGAGGGTCCGTTGCGCCGCAGTCTTCCACTGGAATTGAGACGCGCGTTGCTGCCCCAACCGTTCCATGCGTGCACGCAGTTCTGAGTCCACGAGCACATCCCGCATTGCGACGGCCATCGCTTTGAGGTCAAAGGGCGAGAACAGGAGAGCCGCTCCATCGGCAACTTCGGCGGTGGCACTTGCGTCCGAACAGACCACGGCGCGGCCGCAGGCCATCGCCTCCAATATCGGGATCCCGAACCCTTCGTAGAAGCTTGGGAAAACGAACAGGTCGCTGCCACAGTAGAGTTGCAGCAATGCTTCGTCCGGCACGAACCCAGTGAAGTGGATGCGCTCGCGCAGCGGAGAGGTCTCGGCGCGACGGCGGACTTGGCCCGCATGCCAATTCCCTTTGCCGGCCATCACCAAGTGATGAGGCAAATCGGGACATTCGCGCATGAGGTCCTCGAACGCGACAACGAGGCCTTCCTGATTCTTCCTAGGCTGCAGGTCGCCGACGGTCAGAATGTACGGTCCAGGTATGGAATAACGGGCGCAGACTTCGGCTCGGGCCAACTCGCGGGCGATCGGGCGGAAAGACGAGGCAACGCCGTTGTGGATGACGTGGATTTTTTCTGGTGGGGTATCGTAGACGCGTTGAATCGCGCGTGACGAAAATTCGCTCGGGGTGAGGATCGCCGCCGCCATGCGAATGGTACGCGGAACAGTGCGTTGCAATTGAAAGGCCCGCGCTCTGGGGAAAAACTCAGGACGCTCGACGAAGCTGACGTCGTGGACGCTGACGACCATTGGGACCGGCGAAAACAAAGGCCCAGTGTATTGAATGTGAATTAAGTCAGGCTGATCGCGGAGTAAATGGCGGCGCAAATCCCAGCCTAATCGCTTGAATGGATTTCGCGATACGGTGCGACACTGTATGCGGCGGTCCAACTGTTGCTCCGCGCCCGGTTCGGAGACGTAGGCAATGAGTTCATTCGCGGAATCGAGAGCGGCAGCCTCGTTCAAAAGGCTGCGGATGTAGACTTCGTTGCCTGTGAGTTTGCGCCCAACAGCGTGTGCATCAACGGAAAAGCGCATGCAATCTGTTCTCGCCATGCGTACTAAGACCTACCCATCACCCAAATGCAGGACACGGTCGCGCACAGTCTCTTTAGTATAGTCACAACCCCGCCCCGCTCAATACCTTCCAGGCGGCCTCCCATGTAAAAGATTCCTCATACCGCCGCCGGCCGTGAATCGCCAATTTAGCACGGCGCGTGGGGTCACGAAGCAGCCGCAACACCGTCGCCGAAAATTCGCCTGCATTCCCAGCGATTTCAATAGGCAATTGCTCAGCGGCGCCCAAGCCTTCCGCGCCGACGGCCGTGGAGACAACCGGCGTCCCCGCAGCCCAGGCCTCGAGAATTTTCAACCGGGTTCCCGAGCCACTGAGGAGCGGCACGACGGCAACGGCCGCTTGGCCCAACTCCCCAACGGCATCGT
>DASRHX010000131.1:0-2450 GCA_035650295.1 Bryobacteraceae bacterium
TGGTTCCTTGATACCAGTTTGCCGCAAGATCGCCCGATACGTACCTGGGCGAACGTCTTCTCCCAACTTGCCTGACACTACGGTGATTTGGCCGTCTACTGACCGGAATACGCGATGATCCCCCGAGGTCCGTACGTGATGCCATCCGGCTTTCTCCAAAACTCGAATCAAATCCCGTACCTTGACCGGCACTATGGCCTCAGCTCAACACATCCTTCACCACGTTCCCGTGCACATCAGTGAGCCGGTAATGTCGCCCCTGGAACTTGAAGGTCAGCCGAGTGTGGTCGAGTCCGAGCAGGTGCAGGATCGTCGCATGCAGATCGTGCACCGACACGGGGTTCTCCGTGATGTTGTAGCTGAAGTCGTCGGTTGCTCCGTAGGACAAGCCCGGCTTCACACCGCCGCCCGCCAGCCACATGGAGAAGCAGCGAGGGTGATGGTCGCGCCCATAGTCGGTCGCGGTAAGCCGCCCTTGGCAGTATGCCGTGCGCCCGAACTCACCGCCCCACACAACCAGCGTGTCATCCAGCAGGCCACGTTGCGCCAGATCGGCCACCAGGGCGGCGCTCGGCTGATCGATGTCCTTGCACTGCTTAGGATGATTTTCGGGCAGATTCACGTGCTGATCCCATCCACGGTGGAACAGTTGAATGAACCGCACGCCACGCTCGGCCATGCGCCGCGCCAAAAGGCAATTGGCCGCGTACGATCCCGGCTTCTTCACGTCAGGACCGTAGAGCTCCAGCGTCTTCTCGGATTCCTTGGAGAGATCCGTCAACTCCGGCACCGACGTCTGCATCCGATAAGCCATCTCATACTGCGCCACGCGCGTCGAAATTTCCGGATCGCCGAAGTCCGCGTAGTGTTGCTCATTCAGTTGCGCAAGGTCATCGAGAAAGCGGCGCCTGCCCTGCGCCGAAAGGCCCTCGGGGTTGGTGAGATACAGAACCGGATCGGCGGCGGCACGAAACTTCACGCCCTGATAGCGCGTGGGAATGAAGCCGGAACCCCACAGCCGGTCGGCTAGCGGCTGGTCGCCCGAAGTCGACGAACCTTGTGAGATGAGCACGACGAACGAGGGCAGGTCCTTGTTCTCCGACCCCAGCCCATACGCCACCCACGAGCCAATACTGGGCCTCCCCGCGATCTGGTGGCCCGTTTGGAAAAAGGTCACCGCCGGGTCGTGGTTGATCTGTTCCGTGTGCGTCGACTTGATAACGCAGATACGGTCTGCCACGTTCGCCGTGTGCGGCAGCAGGTCGCTCACCCACGTACCCGACTGCCCACGTTGCTTAAACGGAAACATGCTCGGCGCAAGAGGGAAGCTCGCTTGCGTTGCGGTCATGCCGGTAAGCCGCTGGCCCATGCGGACGCTCGCCGGTAACTCGGCCGCGCGCAACTCCTCCAGCTTTGGCTTGTAGTCGAACGTTTCAATCTGCGACGGCGCACCGGACATGAACAGGTAGATAACGCGCTTCACCTTAGGCGCAAAATGCGGCGCAGTTTGCGGGGACTCCTCGGCGAGCATCGACGACAACGCGGCCGATCCCAGCGCCAGCCCCGAGCGCGAAAAAAACTGGCGGCGGCTTGTGGAATGCAAATGGCGAAGCAGTGGATCCATCATGCCGTTCTACTCCCTGGTAACCACTTCGTCGAGATTCAGGATCATGCTCGCTACCGCCATGTAGGCCGCGTGCTCCGGCGCGGGAATCGAGGCGTCGCGCGGCGCTTCGCCCAGTTTCAGCATCTGCTCCGCCGCCTGAGGATTCGACGCATACTGATCGCGATGATACGCCAGCGCCTGGCTGAAGACCGCAAGTTCCTTCTCGGTCGGGAATCGTGCCGTCGCTAGCCGGAACCCGTAGCGCAGATGATCGCGCGCCGCCGGTCCGCCTTCGCGAATCATCCGCTGAGCGAGGAAGCGCGAAGCCTCGAGAAACTGAACATCATTCATCAGGTTCAACGCCTGCAGCGGCGTATTCGTCCGCGACGCGCGCACCATGCACGCCTCGCGCCCGGCGGCGTCAAAGTTCATCATCGACGGCGGCGGAGACGTTCTCCGCCAGTATGTGTAGAGTGAGCGGCGGTACAAATTGGGTCCGTGGTCCTGTTTGTACTCCATTCCCGAGAGCTCTTTCCAAAGCCCGTCCGGTTGATACGGCTTCACGCTCGGGCCGCCTATCTGGTTCGTCAGCAATCCAGCCACGGCAAGAGCCTGATCGCGCACGGTCTCCGCCGGTAGCCGCGTCCGGCTGGCGCGTGCCAGCAAGCGGTTCTCCGGATCGCGCTGCAACAGCTCCGGCGTCACGCGCGAAGACTGCCGATAAGTTGCGCTCGTAACGATCGTCTTTAACAAGTGGCGCACATCCCAACCCGAATCCATGAACTCGACGGCCAGCCAGTCCAGCAACTCGGGGTGACTGGGCCATTCTCCCTGCGAACCAAAA
>DASRHX010000132.1:0-11736 GCA_035650295.1 Bryobacteraceae bacterium
AACAAGGCGAAAAAGGGTCAGTTCATCCAGGTGTACTGCAACGGCCTGGGCGACGTGGATATTACTCCACCCAGCGGCGAGCCGTCGTCAGCCAGCCCGCTCTCTCGTACCACCGTGACCCCAATAGTTACCATCGGTGGCCGACCGGCTGAGGTCGACTTCAGCGGCCTGGCGCCCGGCATCGTCGGGCTCTATCAGCTCAACGTCCGCGTCCCTGCCGACGCCCCCTCCGGCCTTCAGCCACTGGTGATCCAAGTGGGCGGCGTCACCAGCAAGACGGCAAACGTACCAGTGGAATAACATCGGCGTTGGCCGCGCGTGCCGTCGTATAATAAAGGTTCAGAAACTCAGCCCGCCCCCATGGAAGATCTCAAAAAGAAGTTGCAGGAAGAGGTCGCCGCACTTGAATATGAATTGCACGTGGAGCTTCCCAGAGAGATCGCGCGTGCCCGTGCATATGGCGATCTTAGCGAAAACGCCGAATATTCCGCCGCCAAAGAACGGCAGAGGTATGTAGATTCGCGGCTCTCACAGATCAAGGGCCGTTTGCGCCACTTCTCGATGATCGATATGAGCCGGATACCACGGGACAAAGTGGGGCTCGGCTCGGACGTCACGGTACTCGATCTCAAGAAGGACGAGGAGATCCACTATAAACTCGTCACCAGCGAGGAGGCCGATGTGGCCACGGGGCGCATTTCCACCACGTCGCCGATCGGTAAGGGTTTGCTTGGCAAGGAAGTCGGCGACACTGTTAGAATCGTCATTCCGGGTGGTGCGAAAGAGTACGAGATCCTGAAGCTGACCACCATCCACGATCAGATCTGACGCGGGCGCACAGGCTGCGAGAGGTATTAGATGACGTTTACAAGCATGATCGGCACCAGTTGTAACAAGGTGATCGTCATGATTGTTCGCATTCTTACCATCCTCAAGATCCACCCCAACGCGCTCACGCTCATCGGGCTGCTCATCAATATCGGCGCCGCCGTGCTGCTGGCTCAGGGCCGCTTCTTCGCCGCCGGCTGGGTCATTACGGGCGCCGCGATTTTCGATATGGTCGACGGGCGCGTGGCGCGAGAGACCAATCAGGTGACTCGCTTCGGGGGCTTTTTCGATTCCGTGGTTGACCGCTACTCAGACCTCGGACTCTTAATGGGCCTCCTTGTCTACTACGCCAACATCAACCGGCCGTTTTATGTGGTTCTCACTGCTATTGTGATGACCGCTTCGGTGATGATTAGCTACACCCGCTCGCGCGCGGAGAACACGATCCCCAAGTGCAAAGTGGGGTTCCTGGAGCGTCCCGAGCGCGTGGTTTTGCTCATCATCGCGGCATTATTTAACCGCATTCCCGCCGTACTGTGGGTGATCGCCGTGTTGGGCAACATCACGGTAATTCACCGCATGATCTTCACTTACCAGGAAACCAAACGGCTCGAAGACGCCCAGCTGCGCGGAATCTCGCAAACACAAAAAGCCGCGCGGGCCTAAGGGTTCGTTAAAGATCTAAATAGACCTCGACCCATGCTCCTGTGCCCCGTTCGCGATTGCCGCATGGCGCTCGTGCGCGAAGAGCGCCGCGCCGTGTGCCCGCGTGGGCATTCCTTCGACGTGGCGCGTAGTGGCTACATCAATCTGCTGCAGCCGCAGGAGCGCCGGTCGAAGGAGCCAGGGGACACCGCCGAAGCCATCGCGGCGCGGCGCCGGTTGCACGATCGCGGCGTGACGACGAAACTCTTTCAAGGCATCGCGGATTTCCTGGCACCGGCAAGCACCGACACCGTACTTGATGCCGGCTGCGGCGACGGCTTTTACCTCGGCATGCTCGCGCGGCGGGCGGGCTTCGCGGGCCATGGAGTCGACATCTCGACGGGTGCGATTGACGCGGCCGCGCGGCGCTACAAGGAGTGCCACTGGGTGGTGGCCAATGCCGACCGCTTCCTCCCTTACGCCGACCGTTCTTTTTCGCTCGTGCTCTCGATCACCGCGCGCATGAACGCCGCCGAGTTCCGGCGTGTGCTGCGCGACGACGGCCGCCTGCTCGTTGCCCTGCCCTCGCCCGAAGACTTGATCGAACTGCGCGGCGCCGGGCGCGACCGCGTGCCCCGCACGATTGAGACGTTCGCGAAGGAGTTCACTCTCATCGATCAGCGGCGCGTCACCACCACGGCCGATCTCGATGCCGCGGCCGTCGACGATGTCTTGCATTCCATATACCGGCCCATGCAATCGAGACCGGTGGAGGCCACGCGCGTCACCTTCTGCCTCGATCTCCTTCTGTTTCGGCTATTGTAAGAGGACCCCATGACCGCGCTGATCGAAGCCCCGCTGCTACTTTTCTTGATCATTGCCGGATTGCTGTCCACCGTGTCGGCGATCGGAAGCTACCTGGCGATGGTAACGGGTATCAATGCCGACAGATCAAGGGGTTGCGCGATGGGCTATTCGTTCTGGTGGGACTCTTGATGGGATTCACGATCGCCATCGCGCTCCCGAGATTCGATCAGCGGCGCCAGTTGGAGATTGAAGAAGCGAACTCGATCGGCACAACGCGGCTGCGCGCGGAGTTATTGCCTGAACCGCAGCGCACTCGCTCGCTCGAACTCTTGCGCGAATATATCGACGTGCGGATCGAATTTGGCAAGGTGGGGCGCGTTCGCGCGGATATGAACCGCAACACACAGCGCACCAACGCCCTCCAAGCACAAATCTGGCAACAAACGGTGCCGTCGCGCGGGAGCATCCAACGCCCGTTACCACGGCGTATATAGCGTCTCTCAATGAAACAATTGACATAACTGAGAGCCGGCTCGCCGCTTTCGAGAACCGGGTTCCGCATGCTGTCTGGTTGATCGTCATCATCGTTGCACTCTTCCAGAGTTTCGTTACCGGATTTAGCTTGCAGCACAAACTCTGGTTCCCGGTAGTTGTCACACCGGCGGTGATCGCAGTCGTCCTGGCATTGGTCGCCGATCTGGACAGTCCGCGCACGGGGCTGATTCTGGTGGAACAAAACAGCATGGCGCGGCTTGTCCCGGGCGCGACGGGCACGGCTAAGTAGCGGCACCGCGGCCGAGAGTCGCGGGTGTATGATCGATCCGATGCGAGAGAGGATTGATATCCGAAGCCGGCGGCGGTTCCTGAAATTCGTGGCCGCGAGTCCACTTTTCGGGCAGGCGTTTGGGCAGGATGCCGCAAAGCTATTGGCAAATCCAGCCGACGCGCTCAATGTGATGGAGTTCGAAGCCGTGGCCAAAAGCCTGTTGCCGCTGGCGCACCAGGGCTTCATGATGACGGGCACCGACGACGAAGAAACGCTTGCGGCCAATCGCGAGGGCTATAAGCGGTTCCAATTGCTGCCGCGGCGGCTGGTGGACTTCAGCAATGTGAACACGCGGACCGAGGTTCTGGGCATACCTTTCGAGTCGCCGATCTACCTGTGCCCGTGCGCGTCGCACCGCATGTACAACCCGGAGGGTGAGCTTGCCGTGGCCCGCGCGGCCAAAGCGCGGAACACGGAGATCATGCTTTCGACGAACACCAGCACGGCGATCGAAGAGGTTGTACGCGAGCGCGGTAAACCGGTGATGTACCAGCTCTACACGGGGTCGCGATGGGAGATCACCGAGAAGCTGGTGAGGAGGGCCGAGGATGGGGGCACGCAGGTGATGGCGTGGACCGTGGACAATCTGGCGGGGCGGAATACCGAGACCTACACGCGTTACCGGCGCATGGACGAACGCAAGTGCGAGACTTGCCATGGAACCGGGGGGCCGGCTCGGCTGGAGCGGCGGGTCATGTACAAAGGCATTCCACTCAACGGACTGGGGCCGCCGGATCCGCCGCACACGTGGACGTCGATTGAACGGCTGAAGAAGATGACCAGGATGAAACTGCTCATCAAGGGCATCGTAACGCCCGAAGATGCGTTGCTGGCGCGGGAGCATGGCGCCGATGGCGTGATTGTTTCCAATCATGGCGGGCGAGCGGAGTCGAGCGGGCGTGGGACGATTGAGGCGCTGAAAGATGTCGTCGATGCAGTTGGACCTACGTATCCTGTGTTGATCGACGGCGGCATACGGCGCGGCACCGACGTGTACAAGGCGCTCGCGTTGGGTGCGCGCGCGGTGGGGATCGGGAGGCCCTATTTGTGGGGCCTCGCCGCATTTGGGCAGCCAGGCGTGGATCGCGTTCTGGAACTCCTGAACGCGGAACTCGTGCTGGCAATGAAGCAATTAGGCACGCCGGAGATCGCAAAGATCTCGCGAAAATCGATAACTTGGCGGTAGCGGTTTTGCGCACCCGCAAATAGGGCGATTACTTGCAAACGGAAGCCGGGCGCGCCATGCTGTAGCAAGTGCAACGCGCATCGCGGGCGATGTTGTATTCCGCTTTCTGATCGGAAGGAACAATATGCTCAAGGAATTCAAGACGTTCCTCATGCGAGGAAATGTAATTGACTTGGCAGTCGCCGTCATCATCGGCGCGGCTTTCGGAGCCATCGTTACTTCGGCAGTGAATGACGTGATCATGCCGCCGATTGGACTGATTCTGGGGAACGTGGACTTCAAAGACATGTTCCTTAGCTTGTCCGGCCAGTCCTATCCCACGCTGGCGGCCGCAAAGGCGGCAGGAGCGCCGATTATCGCGTATGGCCAATTTCTGAATACGCTGATCAACTTCGTCATCATTGGATTCGTGATCTTCATGGTCGTACGCGCGGCAAACAAGCTGCAAAAACCCGCGGAGGCGCCAACAACGAAGGATTGTGCATTTTGCTTCACGGCGATTCCGATCCAGGCGACGCGTTGCCCCAACTGCACCTCGCAGTTGAGCTAGAAACGAACATCGGAGGATTGAGTGCATGTCTACTACAGCTAAGGGGCGCAGCCTGTTCAGACGTATCGCGTTATCGGTGGTACTGGCGGTACCGGTCTGTTGGGCGGACCAGATTGTGATGAAAGACGGCGACCGCGTCACGGGCTCCATCGTCAAGAAGGACGGGGCTACGGTCACCGTTCAGAGTAAGAACTTTGGCTTGGTCACGGTGAAGTGGGACGATATCGCCACGATCACCACCGACCAGGCGATCAACGTTGTCCTGCCCGACGAGCGCACCGTGAAGGGCAATATTCAAACGCGCGAAGGGAAGATCGAAGTAGCTGCCGGTGGCGCTCCGCAGATCGTGACGCCCAACGAGATCGTCGCCCTTCGGAACGAGAAGGAGCAGGCTGCCTACGAACGTTTAGTGCATCCGGGCCTTCTCGACCTGTGGGTAATTACCGGAAGCCTGAACATTGCCGGGGCCAAGGGGAACGCGGCAACTTCGACGCTCACCACGCCCATTAACTTCGTCCGTGCGTCGAACACCAGCCGCACCACGGCTTACTTCAATTCGATTCGCTCCAAGGCGACCGTGGACGGTGTGAGTGCCTTAACGGCGCGCGCGGTGCGAGGCGGCTGGGGATACAACCGCAACCTGACAAAGAAGCTCTTCGCGAGCGCCTTCAACGACTATGAATACGATCAGTTTCAGTCCCTCGATCTTCGTGTCGTGCTCGGCGGCGGCTTGGGTTATAACCTGTGGGTGGGAGAAACGGGGCGGTTCTCGCTGGTTGCCGGCGCGGCGTGGAACCGTGAAAAATTCGATCCCGTGGATGCGCCCGACTTCACAAGGAATTCGGCTGAGGCGTATTGGGGTAATGACTTCAACTACAAGCTCAATACTCGAACGACTCTCGTGCAAGGCTTCCGCATGTTCAACAATCTGTCGAACGGTGGCGAGTATCGTGTGAACTTCGACCTTGGGGCAGCCACGCAATTAACCAAGTGGCTGACCTGGAACATTTCCGTGAGCGATCGTTTTTTGAGCAATCCGGTGGTGGGACGTAAGAACAACGATCTGCTCTATTCAACGGGGCTTGGATTTACATTCGCGAGGTAGAAACTATGAGTTCATCAATCAAGAATTTGTTTTCGACTGGCGCACTGATAGGCGCATTGGTGTTCACCGCCGCGGCACCGGTGGTTTACGCGCAGGGCGGCAGTTCCGCGACGGGCTATCTAAAAACGAACATTACGCCGGGACGAGCCGGTGTGTTCATCGATGGGAAGTACATGGGCCCCGCGGCGAATTTCCGGATTGCGCGGAAGTTCGCCTTGACTGTGGGCGAGCACGAGGTGCGCATCGTCGACCCGCGCTACCAAGAAGTGACGCGCAAGGTCGGCATCGCCCCGGGAAAGACCACAACGATCGCCGAGAAGCTCACGCCGATTCCGCTCGCCGTACCTCCCTTCGGCCGCCTGCGCACGGATGGCTTCAGTAAGTTCTCCGCGGTCTACGTGAACGATAAGTTCTATGGCCATACCGACGAGTTCAATAATTTCGCGCAAGCTCTTCTCTTGAATCCGGGCGAGTACAAAGTGCGGATCGTGCCGGTGGAGGGGGGTACGCCGCACGAAGAAACCGTTAAGATAGAGGCCGACAGGCTCACCGTTGTGAAGGCGAAGTAGGAACTCTCACGGGAGCAATACGGAAGTTACGAACGGCAGGAAAGAGAGACATGAGCTATGGCAGTTGCCAAAGTAACCGACATTATCTCCTCTTCGCAAAAGAGCTTCGATGACGCCATTCAAAAGGGCGTGGCGCGGGCGTGCAAGACGTTGAAGAACGTTTCCGGCGCGTGGGTAAAAGATCAAAACGTCCTCGTCAAGAAGAATAAGATCGTTGAGTACCGCGTGGCCATGAAGGTCACGTTTGTGCTGGAGGATTGAGCGCCACCGTCACCTCGATCCCGGTCAGCGCGCCGGCACATAACTGTGAGATGCCGATGCCCGTCTTGGGGGGCTCGAATTTACGTTTGCGAAGTAGGCGTGAATCATCTCTCCTTAGCCTTATCGATCTCGCGCTGCGCTTCTGGCGTCACATGAAGGCGGCTGCGGGACCAGCGATCGTAGAGCACGTATGCAAGGATGATCGAGAGTACGATAATCACCCACTTCAGGGCTCTGGCCATGGTGCACGCTACTTCAGGCTTGCTGTGACCTCGATTTCGATTAACGCGCCGGCCCATAGTTGGGCAATGCCGATGCCGGTCTTGGCGGGCCGATGCGTGGGGAAGAACTCCTTATAGACGGTGTTGGCCTCGCCGAGGCGGTTGTAGTCGGTCAGATAAAAATTGGTGCGGGCCACTTGATCAAGCGAACTGCCGCAGTGCTCCAGAATGCGTTGGACGTTGAGCAATGCCTGGCGGGTCTGCGAGGCCATGTCGGGACCGGCGAGCTGGCCGGTCGCGGGGTCGATGCCCAGTTGGCCGGAGACGAACACGAGGTCGCCGAGGATGGTGGCCATCGAGTACGTGTCGTTGGCGGGCGGGAGGCCGGGGACGGTGATGGGGACGGGTTTGCTCATGTGCGCTTCATCTTATCGAGTACGGGCTGCAAGGTGCGCCGTGCTGCTGCGACCTCCGCGGCTGCGTTTGGCGGAAGGGGTCGCTGCTCCATCGGGTCGGCGGGCACATCGTACATGCGGCCGTCGCGGTAGAGTTTGAAGCGCTTGTTACGCGCCCATTCTTCAAGTTTGTAATCGTCCTTGTCCCAGCCCGGGCGCGGGTCGTGCCAGCAGTAGATCCAATCGCGCGGGTTACCGCGCTGGCCCTTGAGTTGCGGCAGGAAGCTGCGGCCGTCGAATGTGACATCTTCTGGCGGCCCGCCCGCGGCATCGAGCATGGTCGGCAGGAAGTCGGTCGAATCGATCAGGTCGTCGCAGACCTTGCCTCGTGGTGTGGTGCCGCGCCAGTAGCCGAGCATCGGCACATGGGTTCCAGCATCCGTTGGCAGTCCCTTCCCGCCTTGAATCACGCGGTCGCCCATGCGCGAGGTGATCTCCCGCGGCGTGCCGTTGTCGCCGAAGAACAGCACGATCGTGTTGTCGAGCACGCCTTGTTTGTCCAGGCCCGCGACGATGCGGCCCACGACATCATCCATGTACTCGACCATGTCTTTGAAGTAGGCCTTGTCGTTTTTGAGGCGTTGGGTGGTCCAGCCAGCGCTCTTCGGCGTGGGGTTGAAAGGACCGTGTGTGAGAGCCATCGGGTAGTAGGCGAACACCGGCTGTCCCTTATGCGAGTCGAAGAACGAGAGCAGGTGTTGCGACCAGTGATCGTCGCCGTACTGATCCTTCACCGCTTTGTAGAGCTTGCCGTTCTCCTCATACGTGGGATCGCCGTAGCGGGACCCTTTGTCCTCGGTATGTCCGGCGTGCCATACGGAGTAGCTATCGAACCCTGCGTCCTTCGCCAGTTGCCCCTTGCCGCGATCCTCAGGATGGTAGTCGGGTGGGTTATAGCTCCAAAACTGCCACTTGCCCGCGATGGCGGTCTTGTAACCGGCGCGCGACATGCGGTGGCCAAACGTCGTGGTTTTCGGATCCATCACTCCGAAACCCGTCCAGTTGCGATTGTTATATAGCCCCGTCATCAACTGCAGCCGCGTCGGTGTGCAGAGCGGCTGCACGTAGCCGTTGGTAAAGCGCACTCCTTCGGCGGCCATGCGGTCCAGGTACGGGGTGCGGTACGAGGTTCCGCCGTTGCAGCCTAGGCATTCGTAGCCGAGATCGTCGGCGAGGATGAGGAGGACGTTGGGGCGGCGCGATTGGGCCTGGGCTGTTAGTGCGGCACTGGCTGCGCCGGCGGTGGTGGCGAGGAAGCGGCGGCGGTTGAGCATGGGAGGAGTTTCTCATAGATCAGGAAGGCAAGGCCGACACCAGCGAATTCCGAAAATGGAGGCGAGCGCAACGACAGCGCCGCAGAGCCCGAGTTCAAGGGGCATCACCACAGCGCCAACGAAGCAATTGCCACAAAAGCGGGCGGGCGAAAACCGCGGCAAAGACTGGAACCAGACCCGTCGTTCGACAGCGAACCAGATGGCGATCAAGCCAAAGATGAGTGGCAGCCGGCGGGTCAGGGCGCGCAGCCGCGGAAACATGCTACTGAGATGACGCGCAGCAACCGCAAAACGCCGATGGCGAACACCAATTGAAACCTGCGACTATGGAAACTCGTCTGGCACAACAACATGTATCGCCTAATTTGGCTGTTCGTGGTCACCGCGCCGATATGGGCGCAAAATTCATACAGGAAACACAACTTCTCCGTTGGCGGTGGCGTGGCGATGCCGGGAGGCGAGCTTGACCCTTATTTAAGCAACGCGCCCGCTTTGCGCATAGGGTACGGCTACCGTTTTCTACGGCTCTTTCAAGCCGACATCGGGCTGGATATAGGCTTCCATTCGGCACGCATCAAGGACTTCTACGATTCGGAGTTCGGCGAACTGCGGATTCGCGATTACCAATACATGCTGCCTCTGGGCGGCCGCGTCGTGATTCCGCTGGCTGACGAGCGAGTGCAACTCTATGCCGGCGGTGGAGCGGCGTGGTTGAAATATGCAGAGGTGGTCCGGCAGCCGTTTGGCGACTATGGCTATCGGATCGAGTGTCCCGTGTGCCGGGAGCGCAGTGGTTGGGGTACGTACGGACTGGCGGGCGCGAGCGTCGCTCTCGATCGAGGGAAAATGTTTCGCCTGGGCGTTACCACCAAGGTCTACCGCGCGACCACCGACGGCGACAGTTTCGGGACCCTCCCAGCCATTCGAACCAAGGATCGTTGGGTCAACGTGGCAGGGGAATTCACGATCAGTTTTTAGCTTCCTTTAGTTTCCTTGGCGGATGCGTTCAATTCCTTGCTCGTTGCGCTGGCCGGCTCCTGGCCCCAGTTCTCGTGGATTACTTGCGTCTGATCGGAGAAGAACGTGCGCCGGCCGGAATTCCCAAACTGGGTGGGATTGGCGTTGATTGTATAGCCAGTGGCAGTTACGGCGAGGACGAACTGGTACCCGCCCTTGACGCCCTGGGCGAGCTCGCTCGGAATCAGGTTCGCGGCATTGGGACCTTCGGCGCCGCTGGCGGGCGGACCAAGCTCCTGTAGTGTCGAGGCATATTTGCCGAACTGCGACATGTACTGCAACTGCGCGCTGTGCAGGGTCGAAATGTGCCGGACCGCGGCCATCTCGCGCGCGTTCATTAGAGCCGCGCCCACCTTCGGGGCGGCAATGGCGGCAATGATCATCAGGATCGCCACCACAATCAGAAGTTCCATCAAACTGAAGCCGAAACGGCGGCGTGTGCGCATACGTTGCATGATTGGTTCTTTCCCTACTATATGACGCGCGAGAGGCGCCTTGCGTGCAGGGGAAATCGCCTCTGGCTGCTATTCTGCCCGGAAGGCCATTGGCCGGAGCGCTAAAAGCTATGCACGAGGTTATGGATCGCCAGCAGCCGCTCAAGGAGCGGACCCAGTTGGTCTAGGCGCAGGGCATTCGCGCCATCCGAGAGTGCTCGCTCGGGCGCTTCGTGGACCTCGACAAACAGTCCGTCGATGCCCGTCGCCAGTGCCGCCCGCGCCAGCGGCTCAATGAACTGCGGCTGGCCTCCCGAGGCGCTGCCTGACGCGCCGGGAAGCTGTACCGAATGCGTCGCGTCGAAGATCACCGGATAACCGGAAGCCCGCATCACGCTCAGTCCACGCATGTCGACCACCAGGTTGTTGTAGCCGAATGACGAGCCGCGCTCAGTGAGCCAGATTTGCTTATTGCCCGTGGAAGCCACCTTCTCCGCGGCATGCAGTATGTCGCTTGGCGAAACGAACTGACCCTTCTTGATGTTCACGATCTTCCCTGTGCGGCCAGCGGCCACAAGCAGATCCGTCTGGCGGCAGAGGAACGCGGGAATCTGCAGTACGTCGACTGCTTCTGCCGCAAGCTCGGCCTGCGATGGCTCGTGAATATCGGTCAGCGTGGGATAGCCGCCGCGCCGCAGATCGCCGAGAATTCGCAGTCCCTCAACGAGCCCGGGTCCGCGATACGAAGACACAGAGGAACGGTTGGCCTTATCGAACGAAGCCTTGAAAATAAAGGGCGAATGGATTGCCCTTATGGCGGCGGCGAGCGAATGGACGTGCGCCTCGCTCTCAATCACACAAGGTCCGGCGATGAGGGTGAAGGGGGAGTTAGTCCCCATGCGTAACTTGAGCGGCGGCGGACTGGCGATCGGCATTCCAGTCCTCCTTCAACCGTAGGTGGCGGTGTTTGATCGAAGCGCCGATGAAGGAGCGGAACAGTGGGTGCGGCTCCAGCGGCTTCGACTTGAACTCAGGGT
The DNA here is from genome assembly GCA_035650295.1 of Bryobacteraceae bacterium. Lineage (GTDB taxonomy): Bacteria > Acidobacteriota > Terriglobia > Bryobacterales > Bryobacteraceae > JAFLBB01. The sequence goes on from DASRHX010000132.1 coordinate 11,216, forward strand.
GGAACTGGCAGCCGAGATACCAGGGGTGGTCGGCCAGCTCGCAAATCTCCACATAAATTCCGTCCGGAGTCTGGCCTGTCAGCTTCAGGCCATGCTCGGTAAGAATCTGTTCGTACTCACGATTGAACTCATAGCGGTGGCGGTGGCGCTCGCTGATGTTCTCCTGTCCGTAGGCCGCGCGTGCAAAACTGCCGTCGGCTAACTTGCAAGGATAGGCGCCGAGGCGCATGGTTCCACCGAGTTCGTCGACGCCTTTCAGTTCGCGCAGTTTGTAGATGACGCGATACTTCGGGTCTTGATCGAACTCCGTGGAATCGGCGCCTGCGAGGCCGCAGACATTCCGCGCGAATTCGATCACGAGAGTTTGCATGCCAAGGCAGATGCCGAAGTAGGGCACCTTATTCTCGCGGGCGTAGCGGATGGCATGCAGCATGCCTTCAATGCCACGCTTCCCGAAGCCGCCTGGCACCAGAATGCCGTCGTAGCGCGAGAGCCGCTCCGCGCAGCCAGGCCACTGCAAC
>DASRHX010000133.1:0-3598 GCA_035650295.1 Bryobacteraceae bacterium
TGCAGAACAATCAAACGAAGATTCTCGGCCAGAAACAGGCGCTTGGCAGCTTGAGGTCGGCTGTGGCTGACCTTGCTCTGTCTATTGCGCGACTGGGTGGCATTGGCGCGAACCGCAGCCTGAGCGTCTCTTCGAGCAACAACAATCGCGTCGCGGTAACGAACAACGGTATCGTTGCCAGCGGCGTGTACCACATCACCGGCATCACCTCCGTGGCGGCTGCGGCGAGTGAAAACTTCGTTGCAGGCGTGGATACGCAGGACGCAACCCAGGTGGACGCCGATGGGGCGTTGGAATTGGTCGTGGGTACAAGCACTCTCACCATCAACCTGACGAGCGAAACCAACAATCTCCTGGGCCTGCGCGATGCGGTTAATGCCGCCGGCGCCGGGGTTACCGCCACCATCATCAATTCCGGCGAGTCAACCGGAGCCTACTACCTTTCCATCACCGCTCAGCAGACTGGCGAGACTACACTCGCACTTCGAACTGAGGCAGGCGTGGGAGCAAGCAACCTTCTGACGGCCGCAAACCAGGGATCCAACGCCGAGTTTGAACTGAACGGAATCCCCATCACCCGCGACGACAACACGATCTCCGATGTCATTGAAGGCCTAACCCTCAACATCGTCAGCAAGACCGAAGACGGCGAGGAGGTCACCATCACGGCCAACTCGTCCCGGGGGTCAATGGCCAACGCCGTGAACGATTTCGTCGCCGCCTACAACGCGGTTGCGTCGGCGGTGAGCGGACATATCGGAAAAAATGCGGGAATCCTGACCGGCGACCCCGTACTTCGTCAGATACAAAGCACGTTGCGGCAAGTGACCGGATACGAAGGCTCCGGAACTGTAGCTTCATTAGCCGCGATGGGAATCGAATTGGACAAGGCCGGCAAGATGTCATTCAATTCGGCGACGTTTTATTCCCTCGGTTCGCCGGAGTTTGAATCTGCCATGGACCTGATGGGAAGCGCAACAACTGGTTTCGGAGCATTAGCCAAGGATCTGGACCAAATCAGCAACCCTGTTACCGGCCTCATCAAGAAGAAGCAGGATTCTCTCGATGTGACCGATTCCCGTATTGACGTCCAGATTGCCTCGATCACGGAGCGAATTCTTGTCATGCAATCCACGCTCTCTCTGAAGCTCCAGCAAGCGGATCTGCTCATCAGCCAGTTCAATGCGCAGCAATTGCAACTGGACGCAGTGATCAACTCGCTGAACACACTCACCTTCGGCAAGGAGAAGGGCTGATGCGCGACTGGCCTGAAGTTCTGACCGAGTTGGAGCGGATCGACTTCGAACTTGCACGGGCGGCGTGCTCCGATGTGGCCGGGCGGTGGATGGAACAGCGAAGCGGCGTCATGAACGAGATGAGCGGGCTGCCTGTGAGTAGAGCGGGGCGGCAGGAACTGGTGCGGCTTGCCCATGCCGCCGCGCGAGGCCGCGAGTTGGAAAGCACTTGGCGGATACAGAAAACGCAGATGCGGTCGGAGGCGGAGGATCTCTATGCCGCGCAGCTGTTGCTCAAATCCGTGGCGCCGGAGCGGCGCGGCCTCCATTTCAGTTTTGAAAGCTAACCGCGCGATTCGATTTGGGCCTTAACGCGATCAACCACGGGAGCCCAATCGCCCGCTTTGCACTGACGAAACAGGCGCATGGTTGGATACCAGATCGAGTCCTCCCGGTCTAACATCCAGCGCCAGTCGGCGGCGAATGGCAACATGGTCCAAACCGGCTTCCCTAGCGTCCCCGCGAGATGAGCAATCATCGTGTCCACCGTGACAATCAGGTCTAGTCCAGCGATGAGCGAGGCAAGTTCGGCAATGCCGCCATTTTCACCTTCCCACTTAACCGGGCGCCAGGGGCCGGTGATGGAGTCGAGTTCCGCCTCCTGCGGCCCGCGCTGGAGAGAGACGAAGGTGAGATCTCGCAGTTCGGCGAAAGAAGTGAGCGCCGCAAGAGGAATCGAGCGATGCCGTCCCTTGACGTGATGCGGGTGGCCAGCCCAACACAGACCAATCTTGCTTCCCGTCCCCTGGCCGAGGGCGGCGGGTGTAACCGCGGCGGGAAGCCACACCGGTGGAATGGTTTCAAAGCAGCCGGGAAGGCTGAGTAACGGAGCATGATAGCCGGTTGCGGCCGGCTCGTCTCCGCGCGCACGAACCTCGATGCCCGTTTTCCCCACGGCCAGCAGCGCCGAAAGGAACGGCTGCAAACGTTCCTGTACCTCGAAAACGACTCTCGCCCCGGCCTCAACCAGCAGTGGAAGATATCGCATGAATTGGATCGTGTCGCCCAACCCTTGCTCGGCCCAGACATAGATGGACTGGCCGCTCAGTGGTTCCCCACGCCAGCGGAGGCAATTAAACTTGCGCTGGGGAAAGGTGGGTTGCTCCAGCCGTGCTTCATACAACGGCCAACCGCGCGCCCAATCGCCCGCCGCGAGGTGAGCCAATGCGAGATTCCAGCGAGCGTCAAGGTGCGTGGGGGCATGGGTAAGTGCGAGTTCGAGCTTTTGCCTGGCCTCAGCGATCCGGTTTTGGCTGAGATGGATGCCCGCCATGTTATTGAGGGAGTCAGCGTGTGTTGGTTCCTCGGAGAGGAGCGATTCATACTGTGCTTCCGCCTCGGGAATCCGGTTCGCATTCTGTAGCGTGAGTGCAAGGTTGTAGCGTGCCTCGACGTAGCCGGGCCGGATGGAAAGCGCACGCTCATACGAACTCAGGGCTGCCGGAACGTTGCCCGCCGCTTGCTGCACGTGCCCCAGGTTGTTGTGCGCCTCCGCAAATTCCGGATTAAGCGCAAGAGCGCGTTGATAGAACCGTGACGCCTCCTCCGGACGGCTCAACGCCATGGAGGCCAATCCCGAGCTGTACCACAGGCTGTCCAGCCGTGGGTTCAGTTCACACCCTTCCGCGTAGAGTGCCGCGGCCTTCTGCCACAAACCATTGGCTGCTTCCGCATGCCCAAGGCGAAGCAGCGCGTGAGCCAGATTCTCGCGAGCCTCGGTATAGGTGGGGTCGATGGAAAGCGCTTGGGCGAAATTGCCGCGAGCTTCCGCGTAGCGTTGCTGGGCTGCACGGGCGTGTCCGAGCGCGTTCCACAGCTCGGGATTCGAGGCATCCAGCAGCGAGGCTTGCGTCAGGACTTGTTCGGCTTCCGTGGGATCGCCCGTATCGATCAGTGCGCGTCCCAGCTTGCCCAGCGTCGGCGCATGATAGGGATTCAACCGCAAGGCCTCCCGGTATGCCGAAATGGCGACGTCCAGGTCTCCCGCGCGGCGGCAGGCGAGTCCAAGGTTGGCTAGGAATACGGCGTTGGGTCGCAACTCCACGGCGCGGCTGAGCATCATGAGAGCTCGCCCATGCTCACCGTTCTCGCTCAAGACAAGCCCCAGCAAATGGAATGCATCGGCGTTGGATGGCGCCGTCTCCAGCGTTTTGCAGTAGTGGTGTGCGGCGGCAGCCAGATTGCCCGCCTGGTGCTTGGCGAGCCCGCTCTGGAGATGTTCAGCGGAGGTTAATGGCTCCTTGGGATTCATGCGGCCACCCCCGGTGACAGTGTGGCCAGACCGGCCGCCAGATCGATCTCCG
>DASRHX010000134.1:0-2441 GCA_035650295.1 Bryobacteraceae bacterium
CCGATCGCGGACCTTCGCTAAGGACGGGTGACTAATCCGAGCTTGTCGAAGCAGCGCTGGCAGGCGCGCATTCTTGAACGATTTGAAAGAATCACAGGCTCCCACGAGACGGACATCAACACGGAACCTCCGGGCCTGAGTTTGGCAGTAACCTTGGCCCGCACAATCACGCCTTTTTGGGAGGTGAAGCCCAAGAAGAAATCCTCCACCCAAAAACCTGAGCCTACCTTTTTGCATCTCGCTAGCTGCATCGAAGGCGCTTCCGATCTCTCAACGCGAAAGGGTTTTTCGACAACTTCCGCACCCATTCCCGCAAAACCGCGCCGCACCACTGCCGAGAAGCGCCGCACCAATATAAAGTAGTAGTCGTCACATGCGTTGCGCCTTTATCATCTTGTCCTGCATGCTGCCCCTGGCGGCGCAGGACAACTACGACTTTCCGCGCGCGCAAGCGTTCCTCAACACAAATTGCAAGTCGTGCCACTTTGGCAAAGGGGCCGTGGGCGGATTCGACGTGACGAAATTCACCGCGGGCGAGCCGATGCTCGGGAAACAGAGGGAGTGGTCGCGCGCGGTGCTTCGCGTGAAGAACGGCGAGATGCCGCCCAAGGGGGCGCCTGCGCCATCGCTCGACGCGAAGGAGCAGTTCGCACAATGGGTGGAAGCGGGACTGAGGCGGGAGGCTTGCGCCGACGGCATTACACCCGGCCGGGCGATGGTTCGGCGGCTAAACCGGACCGAATACACGGCCACTGTGCGCGATCTCTTGAACATTCCGGTGAACGCCGGACGCAATCTGCCATCGGACGGGGCGGGCGGCGAGGGGTTCGACAACGCGGCCGAGACCTTGTTCCTTTCTCCTATTCACGCCGAGAAATATCTGGAAGCCGCGAAGGAGGCGCTCGATTACGGCAACCGCGATCCGCGGTCGCGTTCGGTGATGATCGCGTTTGAGCCCGGCGGCGACGTTTCGGAGTTGGAGGCGGCCTACAAGGTTCTGGAAGTCTTCGTGCCGCGAGCCTTCCGCCGGCCCGCCGGGCCGGGGGAGGTGGCGAGCTATGTCCAACTCTTTCACACCGCTCGCGCGCGCAAGATGGACTGGGAAGAGTCGATCCTCTACGCGATGTCGGGCGTGATGATTTCGCCCAAGTTTCTCTTCCACGCCGAAGCGCCCAACGACACCGCCGAGCCGAGGTTGGTGGGCCAGTACGAGATGGCGTCGCGCCTCTCCTTCTTCCTGTGGAGTTCGATGCCCGATGCAACGCTGATGCGTTTGGCCCGCGAAGGTAAGCTGCAGGACCCCGACGAGTTGCGCCGCCAGGTGGTGCGCATGTTGAAGGCGGAGAAATCGCGCGAGTTTGCGGAGAATTTCACGGAACAGTGGTTGGGCACGCGCGAGCTGGGGCGCGACGTCAAGCCGGATGAGAAGTTATTTCCGGAGTACTACGAACCGGAAGTGATGTCGGGCATACGTCACGAGCCGTTCTTGTTCATGCACGAGATTCTGATGGGGAACCTGCCGCTGACGGATTTGCTGGATAGCGACTGGACGGTTGTGGCGAGCAAACTGGCGCGGTATTACAACTTCGGACCGATTGAGGGTTTGCGGCAGCAGCCAATCAAGGTGAAGATCCCCGCGGGCAAGCACCGGGGAGGGTTGTTGAGCATGGCTGCGGTTCATGCTGTCTCTTCCTATCCGCATCGCACCAGCCCGGTGCTGCGCGGTAAGTGGATTCTTGAAAACCTGCTCGGAACGCCGCCTCCGCCGCCTCCGCCGAACGTGCCGGAGTTGCAGGACAACCGCGAAGGCGATGCGCCGAAGACGCTGCGCGAGCGCCTGGAACTTCATCGCGCTAACGCCGTTTGCGCCTCCTGCCACGACCGGATCGACCCGCTCGGCTTTGGGCTGGAGAATTATGACGTGGTCGGGCGCTGGCGCGAGCAAGACGCGGGCAAGCCCATCGATACACGGGGCGTGCTGCCGGACGGAACCGAGTTTGAGGGCGTCGACGGATTGAAAAAGGTTCTATTGGAGCGTAAGGACGAGATCATCCGCAACCTTGCCTCGAAGATGTTGGGCTACGCGTTAGGGCGGGGCTTGACAGTGGAGGATGGCTGCACGGTTGATCGGGTGATGGAGGCGTTGCGCAGGGACAAATATCAGGCGCATACTTTAATAGAAGAGATCGTGTTGAGCGTACCATTCCGGTATCAGCGCGGGAGCGACGCGCGCATCGGCGTGGGCGGCACGGAGACGCAAAGAGAGGCGACACCAAGATGAGCCGGTTGACCTTATCCAGACGGACGCTTTTGCGAGGTACGGGCGCGGCGATTGGCCTGCCTTGGCTGGAGGCGATGATGCCGAAGCGCGCAACGGCGGCTGAACTGGCCCGCGGCAAGGCTCCGGTGCGCATGGCCGCGCTTTATGTGCCAAACGGTAT
>DASRHX010000135.1:0-8157 GCA_035650295.1 Bryobacteraceae bacterium
ACGTGGGCCGCTATGACGAAGCCGAGTGGCTTGCTCAACGCGGCGACCTGGGTTTGCCGGAATCGGAGACAACGATTGCGCGCATGCTGAAGGACTCCGGTTATGCGACAGCGTGCATCGGCAAGTGGCACCTTGGCTACCTCGAGAAGTTCTCCGCTAACCGGCATGGGTTTGACGAGTACTTTGGAATCCTTGGCGGGAATGCCGATTACTTCACTCACCGCGAGGAGGACGGAACCAACGTCCTCAACCACAACGGCAAGCCGGTTGAAGAGACCGGTCATGTGACGGACCTCATCGCCGATCATGCGATGCGCTGGATGGAACAGGCGACGCGGGGCACGAAGCCGTGGTTCCTTTATGTGCCGTTCACGGCGCCGCATTTGCCGTTACAGGGTCCCGATGACCGGCCCATTCTGGAAAAATCAAAGTGGAACCAAGGCACGCGCGAGACCTACGTGAAGATGGTCGAGCACATGGACCGGCGCATTGGCGACCTTCTGAAGATGCTGCGTAGAACGGGCTCGGCGAACAACACGCTGGTGATTTTCAAGAGCGACAACGGCGGGTATGCTAAATCGCGTAACTACCCATTCCGCGGATTCAAGAGCTCAGTGTTTGAAGGCGGCTTGCGCGTGCCGATGCTGATGCAGTGGCCGGGCGTGATTCCGCGGGCCACGTCCACCGATCAGGTGGCGATTTCGATGGATGTGGCGGCGACCATTCTGGGGGCGGCGGGCGTGGCTCCCTCGCGTCCATTGGACGGGTTGAATCTGTTGCCGGTGCTGCGCCGCGAGGTGCGGCCGGTCGCGCGCACGTTGTACTGGAGCTACAAGCGCGCTCAACAGCGCCGCTGGGCCGTTCGCGACGGGCAATGGAAGTACGTCACCGACAATGGAAACGACTATCTTTACAACCTTGCGATGGATGAAGCCGAGAAGATCGATTTGAAGGATGCCGAGCGCGAAACGTTTACCCGGCTCCGCTCGATGCTGGCGGCATGGAAACGCCAAACGGCTCCCGAACGGCTGAAACCGTACTTTGCCTCGAAAGGATGAATTACGATTCGGTCATGCGGTACTTGGCCTTCATTGGATTCTCGACGATGCTTTGGTCGCAAGAGTGGTCCCCTGCTAAGGAAGCTGCGCTAGCAACGAGATTGGTGGCTGAACATCGGCGCAATCTGCAGATAGTCGAGAACGAGACAGCGAACTCGTATCTCGCCGCGGTGGTAGATCGCCTACGTACTTCGTTGCCGGCTCAGATGCCGGCGATTCGCATTACGGTCCAGGCAAATGAACCATCGGGCCTGATGCAATTCCCGGCAAGCTTTCCGAGTGGCGAGGTATTTGCAGCCGCGCGGTTGATTGTAGAGGCGCCGGAGGAAGCAGTGTTTGTACGGCAGCTGGCCCACGCAATGGCGCATATTTCCGAGCGCCACCAAATGCGCGCCGTGTTTCGCGGCGACACTGCAAAAGTGGCTACTATCCCGCTGGTCTTCGCGGGCGGTTTGGATCGCCCGGCACTTGTGCCCAGTGCGATGCAGACTAAGTTTCGACAGTTCAAAACCGAAGCCGAAGCACTGGCAGAACGGATGATGGAAAATTTCGCTCCGGACGCTCGATTCGCAGCCGTACAAGCCGAGCTACGCGCGCTCGAACCGCCACGCAAGCCGCCCACACTGCGCCGCGCCAACGACCCTCCGCGCTAGTAGCCGAGCGCCTTCTGAATTGCGGCCTCGACGGCCTTCTCGTCGGCCGAGCCGTCGATCGTCACCAACTGCGCTTGATAGTGGCCCTTCAGGAACTTCTCTTCCTGCCGGTACTCGGCCAGCCGCCCCGGCGTCAGCCCAGCCTTGTCATCGGCTCGATTACGGGACTGGGAGCGTTTCGTCACTTCGTCGTCCGTAATTTCCAACACAATGACTTTCGGTGTGGGAAAGCCGCGCGCAAGCAAGGTACGGTCAAGGAACCCGGCCTGCGATTGCGTGCGCGGATAGCCATCTAGAATAAAACCACCGTTTGTATCGGACTCATAGAGTCGGCGCTCCATCATGTCGTTCATTACATCGGCACGCATGAGTTGGCCGGACTCGATGGCGGCGCGCAGAGTCTTGCCTTCCGTGGTTTTGGCGCCAATCTCCTTCTTCAACACCTCACTCACGCTGACAACAGGTACACGCAAGCGGCGCTTGAGCGCGGCGGCCTGAGTGGACTTACCCGATCCGGGAGGGCCGAGCAAGATGATGATGGGCTTCGATTGAGCGAGCGCCAGAAAGGGCGCAAGCGCAAGCAGGAGCGTGCGACGAAACATGAATCTAGTGTAACGGTTGCGGCTCGAATGCTGACCGCTCCCGGGCTAATAATGCTTGCTTGCGCTCGATGCCCCAGCGGTAGCCGCCTAGCTCACCGTCTCCACGCAGCACGCGGTGGCAGGGGATGAGCAAAGCTACCCGGTTTGAGGCGCAGGCGCGGGCAACGGCGCGCGCCGCCGAGGGGCGGTCGAGGGCACGGGCAACCTCCTGATAGCTTTGCGTAGCTCCATAGGGAATAGTGCGCAAGTAGTTCCATACCAGGCACTGGAAGGCTGTGGCGCGAATGTCGAGCGGAAGGGCCAACGCCGTAGCAGCGCCGGATAGGTGGGCCTCCACCGCATCCATCCAGTCGTGAAAGAGTTGCGGATACGGTTGAGCGAGCGGGGTGAGGACGGCATTGGGGAAATCATTGCGCAGAGCGGCGATCAAGGCGCGTTCGGAGTCTCCGAATTGCAGGAAGCACAGCCCGCGGTCGGTCGCCGCGAGCAGCATGAGTCCGAGCGAGGTTTTCATTGTGGCCCAGGTGACGGAAAGCCCGAGGCCGCCATCGCGATATTGCGTAGGGGTCATGCCCAACTCGGAATCGCTGCGCTCGTAGACCCGGCTGAGGGAACCAAAACCCGCCTCAAAGATCGCCGAAGTCACCGACTGGTCGCCGCGCAATTGCTGGCGGAGGATTCGCATCCGGCAGGCCTGTTGATACTGGCGCGGAGTGACTCCGGTGGCGGCCTTGAAGCTGCGCTGCATGTGGAACGCGCTGAGGCCGGAAATCTTGTTCAACTCGTGCAGCGGAAGGGGCTCGGTACAGTTGGCCTCGATGTGACGGCAGAGACGGGCAACCCACTCCGGTTGAGCGGATACGGCGTCCCGCGGCTTGCAGCGCAAGCAGGGACGAAAGCCATCGACTTCGGCTGCCTGGCAAGAGTCATAAAACCGGACGTTGGCGCGCCTGGGCATGCGCGAAGGGCACGATGGCCGGCAATAAACGCCCGTGGTGAGCACGCCGTAGTAAAAGCGTCCATCCTGCGTGCGATCGCGCTGGGAAAGGGCCGTCCAGCAAAGTTCGGCATTAAGCAGCATTTGGTAGGAAGTCACATCCTGATGAAATCATAACGCCGGGCGGATCTCTATCCGTTTCTTGCCAGGTAATTGCTGCGGATAGCCTACGGAATCCGCTCATAGATCCGGGGCATGGCCCGATATGGCGGAAGAGGAGTTATTCGACCGGGTTAGCGTCGATGGAATCGAGTGGGCGAGCCAGCAACAGTGGCGTTATGTGATCCGGCGGCGGAGTTGCTCGCCCTTGCCGGGCAATCGCCTTGCTTGCATTTTTGGAGGACGGACCCCGCTGCTGGCGGCGTACTTCTGTGGGAGAACGATCTTTGGCGGCGGACGAGGTGGCAGGATTTCCTTTCGGCAGGGGACGCGCAGGAGGTGAGCAAACAAATTGCCGCTTGCGTGGCCGGCGATCTCGTCGTGCAGTTATGTGGGGACCGCTGGGGATGGCGCTACGCGCGAATCGCGATTGCACCATTGAAGGACGGATGGGGCGGCACGCTTATCGACGCAACACTAGAACGGGAAGCCGCGCAGCGCGCCCGCATGGTAGAGGAAGAGCTCGACGCGCTGCTTTCAGGAGCACCCGCCGCCGTCGCCATGTTTGACCGTGAGATGCGGTACTTGCGAGCCAGTAGCCGTTGGAAAAGCGACTACGAATTGGAAGGCCAGGAAATCATTGGCCGATCGCACTATGAAGTCTTTCCCGAAATACCCGAGAGGTGGAAGCAGATCCATCGCCGTTGTCTGGAGGGGATCTCGGAGCGCTGCGAGGAGGACCCGTTTGACCGCGCCGACGGATCGCGAATCTGGATCAAATGGGAAGTACGGCCTTGGCGGCTGGAGGATGGCAGCGTAGGTGGGCTTGTCATGCTCACCGAGGATATTACAGTGCGCAAACAATCCGAGAGCGAATTGTTCCGGATTCAGAACACGTTCCAGATCGCCATCGATGCCATGCCCCAGCGCGTGTTCTGGAAGGATAGTGAGGGCCGGTATCTGGGCTGCAATCAGGGGTTCGCGGAAGACGCCGGACTCCATTCGCCGGCGGAAGTGATCGGCCGCACGGACCATGAACTTGTTTGGTGGGAGCATGCGGCGCGGTTTCAGGCCGACGACGCGGCGGTCCGTGAAAGCGGCGTGGCGCGCCTGAATTTTGAAGAGGCGCTCACCACTCCCGAAGGCGCGCGTTGGGTGCGGACGTCGAAAATTCCCCTACGTGACGCGGCCGGTACGGTATTTGGGTGTCTGGGCGTCTTCCAAGACGTCACCGATGAACGGGTCCGCCGCGAAGAGCTGCGCTGCGCACGTGACGCAGCCGAAAAAGCCAGCCGCATTAAGAGTGAATTCCTGGCCAGCATGAGCCATGAACTGTGAACCCCGATGCACGGCATTTTGGGCATGGTAGAGCTGGTCCTGGAATCGCAACTGAACCAGGACCAGAAGGAATGCCTCGATGCCATACAATCCTCAGCAAAGGTTTTATTGCACATCATCAACGACATTCTCGATTTGTCCAAGATCGAGGCTGGGAAGCTGCAACTGGCGCCGGAACCATTCCAACTCAGCACATTTCTGAAAAGCAGCCTTCGGCTCTTGGAGTCCTCAGCCAAAGGGAAGGGGCTGGAGTTCAGCCTGACGGTAGAGGATGGGACGCCGCAATACTGGCGAGGCGATCAGGTCCGGTTGGCGCAGATTCTCACTAACCTTGTGGGAAACGCGGTGAAATTTACGCCGGAAGACGGAAAAGTCGGCGTGCGCGCGAAGGCGTTCGGCGAGGCCGATGGATGGGGGACTCTTGTGCTCGAGGTCACCGACACAGGAATCGGAATCTCGAAATCGAAACAAGAGACGATTTTCGACGCCTTTACGCAGGCCGACGGGGCGACGACGAAGCAGTTCGGCGGAACCGGATTGGGGCTGACCATCACACGGCAGTTGGCCGAGTTGATGAGTGGACGGATTTCCGTTTCCAGCGATTTGGGAAAAGGGAGTACGTTCACCTGCACGTGCCGGCTCGAAGCGTTGACCGAGGAGGCGTTCCGCGCATCGACCGTGACACAACAAGAGGGAGGCAATGAGTTGACCAGGAACCGGATGATCGAACCGCTGGAAATCCTTCTTGTTGAGGACAATCCAGTGAATCAGCGTATCGGACAGCGTCTCCTGGAGCGCGAAGGAGCCACAGTTACACTTGCCAACGACGGTTGGGAGGCGCTGGAACTCCTGGACCGCGAGGGGCTTCATGCGCGCTTCGATATGGTCCTGATGGACTGTCTCATGCCGGTAATGAACGGGTGGGACGCCACACGAGCCATTCGCCAGCGCGAAGAAGGCAGCGGCAAACATCTCACCGTGATCGCCATCACCGCCAGCGTCATGGATTCGGACAGGAGGCATTGCATCGAATCCGGCATGGACGATGTGCTGGCGAAACCGATCGAACGGGAACTCCTCCGCCAGGTCCTGGAGAATGCGCGGCACACACGGGCTCTCGCCCGGCTTTCGTACAATCTTCAATAGATGTTCGATACCCTCTCGGAAAAACTCCAGCGAGTTTTTAAGAATCTTCGCGGTGAAGGAAAGCTAACGCCGGAGAATATGGAAGCGGCGCTGCGCGAGATTCGCGTTGCCTTGCTGGAAGCCGACGTCCACTTCAAGGTCGTCAAGCAACTGATTGAAAACATCAAGCAAAAGGCGCTGGGGCAGGAAGTTCTTTCTTCCCTCACGCCAGGCCAGCAAGTGATTAAGATCGTTCGCGATGAGCTGGTGGAAGTCCTCGGCAAACATCAATCCCGCCTGCGCACGGCCAATGAGCCGCCGACCGTGGTGATGATCGTCGGGCTGCAAGGCTCCGGCAAAACCACCTCCACAGCCAAACTGGCGCGCTACCTGTTCAAGAGCGGTAACGCACCATTGCTCGTATCGGTGGACGTTTATCGTCCGGCAGCACGCGACCAGTTGAAGATTCTGGCCCGCGACCTGAAAATTCCGATTTACGAAGGCGAGGCGGGTAACAATGTTCCCCTCGAACTCGCGAAAGGCGCGCGTCGCGAAGCCGTGCAGACCGGCAAAGACTTCGTGCTGGTCGATACTGCCGGCCGGCTGCACATCGATGAAGAGTTGATGGCTGAGTTACAGAACCTGAAGGAAGCGCTCAATCCGACGGAGATCCTGTTCGTAGCCGATGCCATGACGGGCCAGGATGCCGTGAAGTCCGCCGACGAATTTCACAAACGGCTTGGCATCACCGGAATCGTCCTCACCAAGATGGACGGCGACGCACGTGGTGGCGCGGCGCTGTCGATTCGCCAGGTGACCGGCCAGCCGCTCAAATTTGTCGGCGTTGGCGAGAAGACGGATGCTCTTGAACCGTTTCATCCCGAGCGCGTGGCGTCGCGCATCCTGGGCATGGGCGACGTGCTTTCGCTGATCGAAAAGGTCCAGGAACAGGTCGATACCAAGAATGCCGAGGAGATGCAGCGTAAGCTTCTCGATGACGAATTCACGCTTGCCGACTTCCGGGATCAGATGAAGCAACTCTCCAAACTCGGACCTCTGGAATCACTTCTTGGCATGATGCCGAATATCGGCCCCATGAAGCAGTTGAAGGATGTGAAAGTCGATCCCAAAGAAATGACGCGAGTTATCGCGATCATCGATTCCATGACCCCCCATGAGCGGTCAAACCATATGGCGATCAATGGGCCGCGCCGCCGCCGCATCGCCAAGGGCTCGGGAACAACCGTGCAAGAGGTCAACAATCTGCTCAAACAATACGCCCAGGCTCGCAAGATGATGAAAAGCTTCACCGGCGGAATGGGCAAAGGCATGCTTGGAAAGCGAATGGGGAAGATGAAAATGCCGGATTTGGAAAGCTTCCTGAAAGGCGGATTCTAAGGCCGGATTTCCATGACGCGTGAGCGAGAGGGTGCGTATTCTCGCTCCATTCGCTATAGTATTAATTAAGGAGATTTGCGACTGTAATGTTGAAGATTCGTCTGGCTCGCGTCGGCGCCAAGAAGAAGCCGTCCTACCGTGTTGTTGTTATGGAGGACTGGCGCGCCCGCGATAGCCGGTGCGTAGAGATTGTGGGCCAGTACAACCCAGTTGTGACCCCCGCCGAAGTCAAGTTGAACCGTGATCGGATCGAACATTGGATTGCCCAAGGGGCACAGCCAACCGACGTCGTAAAACGCCTGCTCAAGTCCAACCCCGTTCAGGCAACTGCCTGATTCGTCTCCAGGATAGTAACCTTTGTAAACTCAAGTGCCAGGGGTCATGCCGCGGGCATCGCATGAGGAGCGGTGCTATCCTTCCTGTGAGGTGAAGCTGTCATGGACGGGATGTCTGTTCGGACTCTAGTTGAAGAAATTGCGAAAGCTCTTGTTGACATCCCCGAGAACGTAAGTGTGCGCGAAGTCGAAGGCGAGCAGGTAACTGTTTTGGAACTTCGCGTCGACCCCAGCGACCTCGGGAAAGTAATTGGCAAGCAGGGCCGCACAGCGCGCAGCGTCCGGACCCTATTGGGCGCCGCGGGCATGAAACTGAACCGCCGGTTCACCTTGGAAATTCTTGAGTAATCCAGCGCAGGAACGAGTGTTGCTGGGCTTGGTTTCACGCAGTCGAGGTCTTCGCGGCGAGATGATGCTGGACCGGGCGGTGGAACACCGATATGGGAAAGGGACGAGTGTCCAGGTGGGCCGCGGCATGTATGCGCTCGAGAGCCTCAAACCACATCAGGGCCGTAGCGTCGTCAAGCTCGCGGGTATCGACACCATAGAACA
>DASRHX010000136.1:0-4807 GCA_035650295.1 Bryobacteraceae bacterium
GGCCCAGCGCATGTCTAAATCCCCCCGGCAGCGAGAGTAACACATCGGCCGCCGGCAGGTTGTTCGGTCGCGCCTTCTGCTCGAAGGCGGCCGCGCCGGTCTCGAAGAACTCCTTCTGCCAACGGTAGAAGACCCTGGGTTGCAAGCCGAGCTCATCGCAGAGCTTCGAGATGGGCTCCTTCTCCAGCAGGTGTCGCCTCAGGATGACGACCTTCCCTTCCTGCGAGTAGTGCTTCCGTCGCTTCTACATGCGCTCTCTCTGCCTTTATTGAGAGAACACCTTCTCCATTTCCAACTGAACCGGAACACCGCCGCTTCCCGTGGGCATCATCCCTATAGGGAAATCAATTGTTGTCGTCTCCAGCAGACAACATTTGAATGGCGCCTACAACCGCGCGCGTAGGAGCACGATACATACCATTTCCGGTTTGCAGTTCTGGAGTCCGTGTGGAGTCCAAACTCAAAAATTAGGCCTCGTGGCGTCCACTGGAGTCCAAATCGCCCTCTGTTAAGTCCTTTGTATTGCCTCTAAATGCCCGTAAGTGATTGATATTTCTTAAATGGCATGGAAGAGGTCAAGGGTTCGAATCCCTTCAGGTCCACCAACTATCCTTCCTAAAGCGGTTCTTGAATCGTCAAAATCCGGTCTACTGCCACATCCTTCATTGTGAGCGAACTGCGTCCTGGCCACTGAATTTCAATCGACGCTACCTTCGTCTCGCCTCCAAGCCCGAAGTGCACACGCCGATCGCTCGAGGATAAGAATCCTACGCTGGGACTCACCCAATCTCGTAACATTCGTCCAGTGGGCGTTGTAACCGTAATCCGTGCGCCGATCGAATCCCGATTTGCCTTACGCCCTTCCAACCGGACAGTCAGCCAATGTCCCCCGCTAGCGGCCGAATTCAGAAGAATCGCCGGCCGCCGGTTCAAGGAAGTCACGACGACATCCAGGAAACCATCGTTGTTCAAATCTGCGAAGGCAGCGCCGCGCTGATATCCCTTGCGCTGGAAGTGCGCTCCCATCTGAGCCGACACATCCACAAACCGCTTGCCCTCGACATTCTGAAAAATCGTGTCATGTTGCTCGGCATTTGGGCGCAACGAATCAACGTCACCATTGGCGGAGAAAATGTCTTTCCAACCGTCGTTGTTGAAGTCGATGAATCCGGCGCTCCAACCCGAATAGGGCGTGCTCAGCGGGACGAGCCCCGTCGCCCCCGTAACGTAACGGAAGGACTTGCCCCGTAAATTCCGGAACAATCCCCAGACCTGATCGGTTAAAGCGTTATAGAAGACATCCGGCCAACCGTCGTTGTCGAAGTCGCGCACATCCGCGCCCATGGCTGACACCGTAGCGGCATCGTCGTTGTAGGCCACGCCCATCGCCAGCCCCTGCTCTCGAAATGTCCCATTCTGCTGGTTGAGGTAAAGGAAGTTCGGCTCGGTGTCATTGGCGATAAAGATGTCGGTCCAACCATCGCCGTTCATATCCGCAATGCCGATCCCCATGCCCTTTCCCCGTGCCGCGCCGAAGCCAGCCGCAACCGTAACATCCCGAAACGTGCCATCGCCGATATTGCGATAGAGCCGATGGGGCACGGCCGGATACGTTTTTGGATGGCAGTAGTAGTCGACGCCGTCGGCGCGCACGCAGCGCTGATCCGTGGCCGATGACCAGAGCGTGTAGTTGGAAAGAACCAGATCCAGAAAGCCATCGTGATCGAAATCGAGCCAGGCTCCCTGCACGCTCAAGGTTCCCTCGGGCTTCACGCCAAGACCAGACGCCGCCGACACATCACGAAACGTTCCGTCTCCCTGGTTGCGGTAGAGCGTGTTGCGGCCGGCATTGGCTACGAAAAGATCGGTGAAGCCGTCATTGTCGTAATCGGCGGCCGCCGCGCCGAGGCTGTAGCCAAGACTCCCGCCCGCCAGGCCCGACCGCTGCGTCACGTCTTCGAAGACGCCCTCCCCTTTGTTCCGAAGCAATGCGTTGTGAAATTCCGGACCTGTCTTTTTGAGTTCCGGAAAACGCGCACCGTTGGTGAAGTAGAGGTCCATCAGGCCGTCGTTATCAAAGTCAAGGACGGCAACGCCGCCGCAAAGGGGTTGAGGAAAGTACTTACGTCCGTTTGAAAATCCATTGTTTGTTACGTAGCGAAACGCGCTTCGGTCCGCTATATCCGTGAAGAGCGGGGTCTGTTGCTGAGCGAGCAAGAGCAGCAGCACAAGCCCTCTCATGGCGTGGCCCCACGGCACGAGGGCAGCAACCAATCGCGCAGCGTCTGGCAACTCGTGCTGGCGTCTGCCGAGCCCAACATATCCGCGGTTCGCAGCTTCTGGGCGGACTCCTGATTCCGCTTCACCGCGGCCAACACAAGCGCATGAAGCCGGTAAGGCCGGTCCCATTCCGGCCATCGCCCTACCAACCTCTTTAGCCGTTGCTCGGCATCGGCGAACCGTCCGTCCAGCGCCAATACGATCGACTCCGAAAGCCGCAAATCCCGATTGTCCGGCGAGGACGCGATTGCCCGAGCCAGCATTCGAGCGGCCTCTTCATACCGCTTGTAGCCTGCAAGAAGCAAGGCAGCTTGCTCTACAAGGTGAGGGCGTGTCACATCCCAAGCCGACGCACTCGCCAACAAGCGCTGCGCCTCTTCTCCCTTTCCCGCACCATCCAAGATGCGTGCTTTCAGAAGCAAAAACTCACCGGTCTGCTCTTTAGGGGGAACCTGCTCCAACGCGGCAAGCGCGTCATCCGCGCCTGAGAGATGAAACAGCGCGATGGCTCGGTCGAGTCGCGCGCCGGCGCGTTCCAGGAATGGCAGAGCCGAGGCGTAACGGCCGGCATCCAACAAGGCTCGCCCTGCTTGCGCCAGGATCTTCTCATCGGCGTTCAGTCCAAGCAGC
Source organism: Bryobacteraceae bacterium (assembly GCA_035650295.1). Classification (GTDB taxonomy): domain Bacteria; phylum Acidobacteriota; class Terriglobia; order Bryobacterales; family Bryobacteraceae; genus JAFLBB01. Next base: position 2,911 of record DASRHX010000136.1, read on the forward strand.
GTGCGAAATTCCCGCTCGGAATCCTCATCGAGATCGTCGGCCAATAGTAAACTCCCCAACTGCATCCGCAGCAAGGGATCGTCCGGGCGCGCGGCAGCCATCGAGCGAAACCGTTCAATCTCGCGCGTCCTGCGTTCGTTCGCCGATAATGTGGCCAGTTCAATCATGCCGGGCTCACGGCGCGGATCGCGTTGCCGTGCTGGGCGCAGTTTCTGATACTGTTCCAGCCAAACGCGCGCCTCCGATTCCCGTCCCTGCTCCATCAGCGCGCGGCCGAGATGCAGCCGCACCTCCCAGTCCGACGGCCCAAGAGCGGCGGCTTGCAGAAACGCCTTCTCGGCTTCCTTCATCCGGTCCAGCGCCATTAACACCAAACCGTATTGATCGAGTGCACGCACATCGCCGGGCGTCACTTGCAACGCCGTCTCCAGATGCTTCACTGCCTCGGAATCGCGCCCATGACGATGCAATAGCCAAGCCCTGGCAATGTGCGCCGGCGCCAGCCGCGGGTCGAGGCGCACAGCCTCGGCCAGATGCGCGAGCGATTTTTCCGCATCCGACTTCCAGCACAACTGAGCGAGTTGAAAGTGCCCTATCGGATCCCGCGGATGCCGTACCACGTATTCCTCCAGCGCCTTCAGCCCCTCTTCGTGCCGTCCGGCCGTGTTCGCCACCACGCGCGCTCGGTCCCGCCGCGCAACGTCATCACCGGGCCGGAGCCGTAGGTACTGGTCGTAGGCGAGTACCGAGTCGCCATAGTAACCGGCATCTTCGCTCGCGCGAGCCAAGGCCAACGCGATTTCGGGGCGATCCGGCGATTTGGCTTGCGCTTGCGCGAACAGAAACACTGCCCGTGGAAAATCTCCACCGGCTGCATGTGCCGATCCCAATTCGAGCAGCACTTCAGGGTCTTCCGGCTTGAGCCGCATGGCTGCTTCGAGCGTTTCCCGCGCCCGCTGCAGATCGCCCGCCCGCGCCGCGGCTCTTCCCAGATTCCAGAGCGCGTCGAAATCACCAGGCCGCGCCGCTACAACACGCTGGAAAACCTGCTGCGCCAATTTGAATTCGCCGATGCGCGCGTACAAGGCCCCTGCTTCGGCCAACAGCGACGGATCGTCAAAAGCCGTCAAGGCTCGCAAGTATCGTTCCGCTTGCGTGTTTTGCCCGCGCTCCACGGCGAGACGCGCCAGTTGCAGATTTGCGTTTGGATGCGACGGATTGCGCCGGACCAGGAGTTCAAAATACTCCTGGGCCTTCGCGGGCTGGCCGCAGGCGAGGTAATGGTTCCCGGCATTGTTCAGCGCCGCCGCGGATGGTTTTGGAACCGACAGCGCTCGCCGGTACAAAGGTTCGGATTCCGCACACTTGCCTTCGCGATCAAGCCTGGCCGCTTCTCGAAGGTCCGGCGGCGTTTGCGCGTTCAAAGCAGACGCCGCCGGCCAAATCAGAAGGAGCCAATACCTAGAACTCAACCCTTAACCCGAGTTGCGCCCGGCGCCCAAACGTTGCTGCGAGCTGATTGTTCGTAACGCCGAAAAGGCTGCTTTGAACGTTTGTGTTGGGATTGGCCCAGGTCATATTGTTGGCTGCGTTGAAGACGTCCATCCGCAACTCCCCGCGTACGCGTTCGGTGACCGGTACCCGTTTCACGATCGACATATCGAGATTGAACAGCCCCGGATTCGTCAACCCCTCGTACTGCATCGGATTCGAGCGTGGCGTAAAATTCGGCAACCGCGCAAATGCCTGCGTGTTGAACCATCGTTCCGGCGTAGGGTTCTCGACAATCGGATCGCCGTTCACCGCCAGCCCCCCAAACCGGACGAAAAAGCCGGAGCGCCAAGTCATGATGCCCGAGAGGTCCCATCCACCAATGGCATAGTCGAGAGCCTTGGGC
>DASRHX010000137.1:0-21998 GCA_035650295.1 Bryobacteraceae bacterium
CGGTCTGCTGAGCTTTCTCGGCCAGGGCATAAATGGCAACTTCCGATACGACCGCGTCCCCTATACCGTGCAATGGAATTTCAACGTGCAATACGAGCTTCCCGATAGCATGTTGTTCGACGTAGCCTATGCGGGCAACTCGGGTGTCAAACTGCAGGCAAACACGAACTTCAACCAGATTCCCGATTCCGCGCTCGCGTTAGGCGACGGGCTCAACACCGTGGTCGCGAATCCATTCTTCGGCTATGTTCCCGCAGCAACCAACATCGGCCGCAACACAACGACCCGCGGGCAGCTCCTGCGCCCCTACCCGTGGCTCACCGGACTCACGCAACAGTGGGGCACAATGGCCCACTCTTCCTACCACGCCTTGCAGACCAAGTTCCGCAAGCGCTATACGAGCGGGCTGCAGTTCCTGGTCGCCTACACATTCTCGAAAACGATGGATGATGTGAGCTCGGTGGCGGGCTTCCTAGGCGATCAGAACCCCGGTTATACCAATAACAACCGGCGCGATCTCGATCGCTCCATCTCGGCTTCGCACATCCCGCACAACCTCGTCTTCAATTACCAGTGGGACCTGCCGTTCGGGAAGGGAAAGAAGTTCCTGAATCAGGGGGGCGTGGTCAACCACATCGTCGGCGGATGGAATTTGAGCGGCATCACGTCGCTCCAATCCGGCTCGCCGATCTCCATCGATTCGCGCGTCAACACAACGGCATCTCAAGGTGGCGGGCAGCGGCCCAACTCGACAGGCATTTCCAGCAAATCCTCCGGTTCGACCAAGGAGCGTATCAACGGGTGGTTCAACAACGCCGCCTTCGTCGATGCGCCGCCATATGCCTTCGGTAACGTCGGACGCTTCCTCCCGGACAACCCCGGCCCGCCGCTCCACAACTGGGACATCTCACTCCTGAAGGACTTCGGTTTCACCGAGCGCTATCGTCTCCAATTCCGCGCCGAGCTATTCAACGCCTTCAACATCGTGAACTTCCGCAATCCGGCCATCACGTTCGGACAGCCCAATTTCGGCGTGATTACGGCCACCGACCCGGCACGGGTGATTCAGTTTGGGTTGAAGTTCTACTACTGACCGGCAATTCTGCGTCTCAAGCCGCTGTTGGCGTGCCGTCCGGATAGACGAGAACGAGGTCGTGATCGAGCGTAACTTCCCGGCCGTCGCGGAGCATGGCCTTCGCGTGGATCGTAAACGCACCCCAACTGGAGGTTTCCAGGCGGAAATTCGTGCTCCGGTCGCACACCTCTCTCACAGGGTGGTGGAACGTTGGATGCAGGATGTAAACGACGTGGTCGACCAAGTCGAGGTCCTGCGGCTCGCCATCGAGCCAAACGGACCATCGCCATCGATCATTTCCCATGTATTCCTGGGCTTGTTGAATCGAGAGTGCCACAGCTATTCCTTTACCTGTACATCCACAGTATCCACCGATTCGTAGTCGGAGCGCCATCTCCGTCCGCGTGTGGAGACGGTGATTCGGACCAGATCGCCTCGCGCAATGCCGCGGAGCTTCATGCATAACGCACCCTTGATGGGGTAGACTTGCGCCCGCTCGGCGGGCAATAGGGTGGTACCGCGTAAGATTTGAAAGGAACACTCGAATAATGGATCGTCCAACAGCGCGCCGATTTGATCCGCGGCCGCGATCGGCCCTAACCGAATCGTCGTGACGTTAGCCAAATCATGGAAGCGCCGGAGTGCCTCCCCAATCTTCACGAGGCACGCGGCCCGATCCACCTCCAGGTAATCGATCCGCTGTGCATTAACGGCGTCGAGAATGCCGCCTGGAGAATCCACTCCGTCTTCGCGAACCTCGACCCAGGGAATCGGAGGCACTTGAACATGGGCGGTTGTCAGTTCCTGAACGACCCACGGGTGCGTCCGGTATCGATCCGGCGGGACCAGGTCTCTGCGTGTGGTGAACCCAATCATGGCATCCGCCGACCGAATCGACTTGATCACCTCGTCGGACAACGCGCCGCCATATACGGCCTTGCCATGGACAACTTCGCATCCAAATGCGACCACGAGGGGGAACACCAGCTCTTCGATCCACTTGTCACGCTCGTTGTAGCCATATCCGACGAAGATCCTCACAACCGCACCAGCGTACCGCTCCACACGCCTTCGTGCTTCCTGCCCACGATTAACGACTCTTCCGTGCCCGTACTGGCTGCTACGACCCGGCCATCTTCGGACCAAATAGCGCTCTTGCCCGCGGATTGCTCTCCCCCGGTCATGCCGCTGTAGTTCGCCATTAGCACGGCCATCTTGTGCCGCCTTGCATAGTCCTCCAGCAGAGGCACCTTCCGCGCATAGCCAGCCTCATCGATCATGACGCCCGCCGCATACACATTAGCTCCGCGCGCCGCCGCGCTTGCCGCGTGCTCTGCAAACGATGCGTCCCGGCATATCGCTAGTCCCACGGTAGCCTCGCCCACGTGAAATACCTCGCCACCTGGCCCGGGGACGAACGCGGCCAACTCACTCTCATGGACGTGCACTTTGGTATGAATCAGCACGGTGCCATCCGGGCGAATCGCAAACGCGGCGGCATGCACATCGCCGTTCAGGTTCGGCACAGGCGCACCAACCACCACAGTCATTTCAGTGCGCGCCGTGAACTCCCGCAAGCAGTCGAGCGCCGCGCTGTCCGGGTCGATCGCGTTTGCCTGCGCCAGAGTGAGCTCATATCCAATCAACGACAATTCCGGAAATACGAGCAGTTGCGCTCCGTGCTCCGCCGCAAGGGCGCAGAAGCGCAGGTGATGCTCGATGTTCCGCGCTACGTCTCCGGGGATCGAAGCCGATTGCGCCGCCGCAATAGTCAGGCTCATAAGCCGAGTGTACTGCCGCCATTACATCCCCGTTCCTGCCATCGTTCTTCCTGCCTACGATCAATGCGCTCCTGCTGACGCGTTCGCGCCAGCAGTGATGACGCGTTCGAATGGCGTAGCGATAACATGTTCGGGAAGTGATTACCTTCATTGGAATTGACTTGGCGTGGCGTGGCGACAAGAATCCATCGGGCGCCGCCGTGCTGCGTGGGGGTGAACGCGGTGCGGAACTAGTGGAGGTTGCAGCGCCGCTTCATGGTGCTGATGTCTTGGCGTTTATACGGAGTCACTTGACGGAGCGCGCGGTCGTGGCCATCGACGCGCCTCTGATCATTCCCCAACCGACCGGTCAACGTAGGTGCGAAACGCTGGTAGGAAATCGGTACGGCGCACGTCACGCATCGTGCCACTCATCAAATCAAACGCTGTATCCAAACGCTGCGAGCGTTCATCTCGCAATTGAACTGTTACAGGATGGTTTCTGTCACGCTCCAGCGAATGATGGTGCCCGGCTGATGCTTGAGGTATATCCACATGCCGCATTGGTCGAGCTATTTGCGCTGGAGAAGACCATAAAGTACAAGAAAGGAAGTGTCGCGTCGAAATGGAGGGGGCTGGTGCAATTGCAGGGCATAGTATCCCATTTCACGACTGCGGATCCACCCGTGCTATCCACACCGGCACTGCAGGCATTCATTTCCACCGGCCTGGAGAATCTGTCGGGTCGACTGCTGAAGGATTATGAGGACGCGATAGACGGCCTCATCTGCGCTTATTTGGCTTACTACTATTGGCGATGGCGCTCGTCTCGCACGGAAACCTTCGGTGATGTGGGAACGGGGTACATTGTGAATCCCAGTTGTTCCCTGACGCCATGAAGTTGAAGGCGAAGTTGAAACGTACACGTCATTCATAACCTACCCGACCGCTTAGCCCCGCGGTACGGTAGGCTCAAACAACGGTCATCTATACTGTAAGCGGATAACCATGGCAAAGGACTACATAGAGGAGCGCAACGGTGGTTACTATATCGCCGGCACCCGCATATCTCTGGACTCGGTCGTCTATGCCTACTTGCGCGGTGAATCTTCGGAGGGAATAGCGGAGTCCTTCCCCGCCTTGAGCATGGAACAGGTCTTCGGCGCTCTCACGTACTACGCCGCCAATCGCGAGGAAGTAGATCGGTATCTCAGCGCGGGTCGAGTTGAATTTGAAGCGCTTCGCCAAGAGTGGCGAAGGAATCACCCGGCGCTCTACCAGAAGTTGGTGGAGGCCCGCCATCGAACTCAAGTGCCTGGTGCATGAGACCTCGATTTCAAGCGGACGCCGACTTCAATCACAAAATCGTAGTTGGCCTTCGCAGGCGAGAACCTGCTGTCGACATCATCGGCGCTGGGGATGGCGATTTGATTGGGCTCCCCGACCCGGAGGTCCTTCGCATTGCATCGGAAGCGGATCGAATTCTGGTATCGCATGACCGTAAGACTATGCCCGGGTACTTCGCAAGCTTCATTCAGACCCGGTCAAGTTCTGGCCTGCTTATCTTGTCCCAGGATTTGGACATTGGCGCCGCAATCGAAGATCTTATCCTGGTATGGGCAACGACTGATTCCAGCGAATGGGTGAATCGGGTGGGGTATCTGCCGCTTTAGGCCGCCCGCCAAAGGCCTCCGTTCCTGCCATCATGTAATGAATGCGCATCGGGCTTGTTTCGATCGTCCGCGCCTGGTTCCAGGCCGTGGCCGAGCTACGCCGCCGCAAGCGCCAGGGCCTGCCTATCGAGCCCATAACCGTTCCGTTGCGAACCAGACAGGAGAGCTCTCGATGAAGAAGCTGCTCATTTTTGCCGGAATCACCGCCGCCTTGGCCGCACCCCCAGCCGCTGCTCCGCCCACCACCGTGAAGACGCCTGTTGAAGAGACGATCCACGGCGTTAAGGTCGTCGACAACTACCGCTGGCTCGAAGATCAGGACTCCCCCGAAACACGAGAGTGGTTGCATGCGCAGATCGCCCACACGAAGTCCGTTCTTTCGCAATATCCAGGCCGTGATGCTCTGATGAAACGGGCCACCGAACTAAACCGCACCGAAGCGCTCACCACGCCTTCGCAACGCAATGGCCGCTACTTCTTCCGCCGCCGGACGGCCGATCAGGAACAGCACGTTGTCATCACGCGCCAGGGCATCAACGGCAAAGATGAAATCCTGCTCGACCCTTCGCTGTTCAGCAAGGACCCTAACACGTCCGTCGTGATCGAGGACGTGTCCCTCGACGCCGCACTCATCGCCTACGGTATTCGCGAGGGGGGCAAGGACGAAGTCCGAGTCCGCTTCCGGCAAGTTGCGACAAAAGAGGATTTGCGCGATGAACTCCCCGAGGCGCGCTACATGAGTGTCTCCATCAAGCCGGACAAGTCCGGTTTTTACTACGCCACCAGCGGCGACGACAAACCGCGCATCTACGAGCGCAACTTCGACGAGAAGGGTCCAGGCCACGAAATCTTTGGCCAGGGCTATGTCGCAAAGCATCTGATGTACACCTTCCTGAGTGACGATGGCCGCTGGCTCGTGATTGTCGTCATCGAAGGTTCAGCCGCCGACAAGGTGGAAGTGTTTTTCAAAGACGTAAAAGCGAATGGCGTCATCAAACCGCTTATTACCGGCATCGCGGCGCGCTTTGAGGCGCAGCCGGCGGGCGATCGCTTCTTCGTGCTGACAAACTACAAAGCGGCCCGTAACCGAATTGTCGAAATCGATCCCGCCAAGCCGGCGCCCGAGAATTGGCGCGAGATAGTGCCTGAACAGAAGTACGTCATGGATGGCTTCGCGGCCATCGGTGGCCGCCTAGTCGTTCTCGCACTCGAGGACGTGAAGTCACGCCTGCTCGCCTATATGCCCAACGGCAAACTCGAGCGCGAAATACCGCTTCCCGCCATCGGCTCGGTGGCCAGCTTGAACGGCGAATGGGACAAGCCGGAGGTATTCTACGCGTTCACCTCGTTCCACATTCCGCAAACCATCTACCGCGCCGACCTCGCCGCCAAAACTGAAACCATTTGGAATCGCACGAAGCTGCCGATCGATTCCGATCAACTGGAGTTGAAACAGGCGTTCTATTCGTCCAAAGACGGCACGAAGATTCCCATGTTCCTTCTCCACAAAAAGGGACTCAAACTCGATGGTTCCGCGCCCACCCTTCTCACCGGATATGGCGGTTTCACGGTCAGCAACACGCCCGCGCTCTCCGTTACAGCCGTAATGTGGGCCGAAGCGGGTGGCGTGTTCGCCCTGGCCAATCTGCGCGGAGGCGGCGAGTACGGCGAAGAGTGGCACAAGGCCGGAATGCTGGCCAACAAGCAGAACGTGTTTGACGACTTTCTCGCCGGCGCCGAGTACCTCATCGCAAGCAAGTACACAAATCCGAAGAAGCTCGGCATTTACGGCGGCAGTAATGGCGGACTCCTGGTTGGCGCGGCCATGGTGCAACGCCCCGAACTCTTTCAGGCCGTCGTGTGTGCCGTGCCGCTGCTCGACATGCTGCGCTACGACAAGTTTCTCGTCGCGCGATTTTGGGTTCCCGAGTATGGCAGCGCCGAAAACGCGGCGCAGTTCCCTTATTTGTTGAAGTACTCGCCCTATCACAGCGTCAAGAAGGGGACGAAGTTCCCTGCGGTCATGTTCAAAAGCGGCGACGGCGATACGCGCGTGGCGCCCCTCCATGCGCGCAAGATGACCGCGCTGGTGCAGGACGCTACCTCCTCCGATCGGCCCGTAATTCTTCTCTATGACCTCAAGGCGGGTCATTCCGCCGGCATGGGCGTCACGCAGAAAATCGAAGAGACCGCCGACATCATGCAGTTCCTCTCCGGCCAGTTGGGACTGGCGGTGCGCTAGGCGTGTTCTCCCACCGCCTGGCCTGGGACACTGCGCCAAACGCCTACTCCCGCACCGTTGCGGAGCATCGCGCCTTGGGGCGCCCACTCATCGATCTCACCGAATCCAACCCTACGCACGCCGGGCTCGTCGACGCCAAGCTCGATCCGCTCACCGACACGCGCGCGCTACAGTACGACCCCGAAGCGTGGGGCCTCCATGCCGCGCGGGAAGCCGTTGCCGCCTATTACGATCACGGCGTCGATCCCTCGCGCATCCTGCTCACTGCCAGCACGTCGGAGGCCTATTCCTACCTGCTGCAGCTGCTTTGCGATCCCGGCGACGAGTTTCTCGCCCCGCGCCCCAGCTATCCGTTGTTTGAATTTCTCGCCGGGCTCCAGAACGTCGCCGTGCGCCAATATCCGCTGCACTATCACGAAGGCTGGTGGCTCGATCTGGCGTCGCTCGAAGAGTGCATCACGCCGCGCACGCGCGCGGTCATCGTGGTCAGCCCCAACAATCCCACCGGCAATTATTTGCACCACCCCGGCGCACTTGCCGAACTGTGCGCCCGCCATTCGCTCGCACTCATCTGCGACGAGGTCTTCCGAGACTTCGCACTCGAATCCGCGCCAGGTTCCACCACAGCGTATCCCGATGGCCCCTGCCTGAGCTTTACTCTTAGCGGCCTGTCGAAAGTGTGCGGCCTTCCGCAGATGAAGCTTGGCTGGGCCGTGCTGGGTGGTCCGCGCGATCTTGTCGCCGATGCTTCGCATCGTCTGGAACTGATCGCCGATACATATTTGAGTGTCAGCGCCCCCGTGCAGTACGCTGCAACGCAATGGCTCGGCGGGCGTCACACTTATACGGAGGCCACACGTGCCCGCTCGCTCGCCAACCTCGATTCGCTCCGCCGCCATGGACTGGCTCCGCTTCGTGTCGAAGCCGGTTGGTACGCGTGTCTGCGCCTGCCCGCAACGCATTCGGAGGAACAATGGATGACCTCTTTACTCGACGATGAAGTCCTCGTGCAGCCGGGCTTTTTTTACGATTTTGAAAGCGAACCCTGGGCTATCGTGAGCCTGATCACGCCGCCTGCTCGATTTGATCAAGGTCTGGAGCGCCTTCTTGCCTGCATCAACAGGGTTGCTTGAACGATGCCTGCGCGGCGAGATGCGCCCGGACATCATGCTCGCCCAGATCGAGGAGCTTGAGCCCGAAGTGCAGGCTTGGGTCGAAGTCGCCCCACGCGACGCGGGTTTCGGAGCTCTCTCGGGCGTTCCGTTCGGAGTCAAAGACATCATCGAAACCGAGGGCATGGCCACTGAATACGGTTCGCCTCTCTTCAAAGGCCGCAAGGGTTCCGCCGACGCCGCCATCGTTTCGCACTTTTGCGGCCTCGATGCCACGCTGTTTGGTAAGACGCACACCACCGCATTTGCGTTTTACGACGCCGCACCGACGCGCAATCCCAACGCGCCGGGCCGCACTCCGGGGGGCAGCTCCAGCGGTTCTGCCGCAGCCGTCGCCGCGCAAATGGCCGCCTTCGCCATCGGCTCACAGACACAAGGCTCCGTAATTCGCCCCGCATCCTTCTGCGGCGTTTGTGGCTTCAAGCCCGGTTACGGCGTACTTCCACTGGAAGGCGTGTTGCCGTTCGCTCCGACGCTCGACACGGCGGGCCTGTTCACGGAAACCGCGCGCGACATGCAACTACTCTGGTGCGCGATGGGCCACGCCATGAGCGATCCTCCGCCGCTGCGCGCCGCAATCCCTATCTCGGGCTTCGATGCCGAGGAGCCGATGACGCAAGCCCTCGGCGCCGCCGCGACTCAACTCACTTCGCATGGTTGGCAAATCGAGACGGTCGACATGCCTGAGCCGTTTCTCAAGGCGGGAGCCGCCGTCGTCGTCATTAACCGTTATGAAGGCGCACGCACCCACGAGGCCATGTGGCGCGAACATGGCCCGGCCGTTGGAGTAAAACTCGCCGCCCTCATCGAACACGGCCTCGCCACGCCTGAAGAGGAGTACCGCGCGGCTCTGGCCGTTCTCGCCGCCGCACGCGAATCGATGGAAATGTTTTTTGAGAAATGGCCGCTCGTGCTCACACCCGCGGCGCCGGGCCCCGCTCCGCTCGGTTATGAATCCACCGGCGACCCGCGTATGAACGCGCCGTGGACCGGCATCGGCGTTCCCGCGATGACCGTCCCCATGCCGTGCGAGGGGCCCCCGCTAGGCTTGCAAATAACATGTGGGAAGAGCAAGGAATCGGCGCTTCTTGCGGCCGCCGTCAACGCCGCGAGCGTACTCTAACGGAAATCCACCACCCAATCCCGTAACGGAACCTCATTCTTGTGCTCGACGCCCTCCTTCTTGAACGCGTCAATCACGAAGGGTATTCCATCGCCGCCCATTAGCTGGCGATCATCCCCGATCTGAAAATGCAGATGCGGCTCCGTGCTGTTGCCGGAGTTGCCAACGAGTCCGAGCACTTGGCCGGCCTTCACGCGATCGCCGGGCTTCACGCGAATCGAGCTGGGCTGCAAATGCGCGTAGAAGGCGTAACGGCTCTTTCCGAGATCGAGCACCACCTGATTGCCGCCCACCGTCTCCCATGTCATCGGCACGGCGTGCGCAGTTGTCGGCGTGTTGTCCGGGATCCCGTCTTTCACCGACAGCACTGTTGCGGCGCCGACGGCGAGCGCCTCAGCGCCGTAGCAGCGGTAGCTATTATTCGCCTTCGCATCACCCGAGTGGGTCTCACCTTTCTCGTTCACTTGTAGGAAATCGATGGCCCAACGTTGAGGCACGATCGCTCTTCCTGCGTATGGCATCAGGCCCCGGCGGTGGTGCGTGCTCGCATCGGGCCCATTCAAAGCCCTCCAACCCGCGCCGCGCAAAGGAGGCTGGATGACCAGTTCGTTCGCGCGAACCGGAGTTGGGCCCGTTAGCAACTCCTCTTCCTTGCCCCCGCTGTGGAATCGGATGCGATGAATGAACTGCTTCGGCAGCCCGGTCCCTGAAAGGAACAAGAACACCACTGAACGCCGGCTCGGAGCGATATGCCGCCGGTCCCTATTATTCGGGTTGGAGCCTAGAATCGATTGCTCCAGCGCATCGCCTTCGATGGTGAAGCCGGACGACTCGGCGGTGGGCGCCACCACGATTGAAGTTAATACCATATCGTTCGAGGACCAGTTCGTAAGGTGCATCTCGTATGCCAGCCGGTAGCGGCCATCTGCCAGCACCGCGATAGGCGGCGAAGGGACCTCCACAATCATCGGCAGCGTGGCGCCATCCGGTGCGCCCGAAAGATCCTGAGCCCACGCGCGGCAGACAACGAACACGGTAAGGCAAACGGCGAAACGCATCCCGTCAGAATACGCAATCCTTCCCTCCTCTGTGGCACAATCATTATCCGGGTGACAATCATGAAAAAATTTGTATCGACAACGCTGATCGCCGTCTTCGCACTAGCGATCGGATATGGAGTGGGCCACATGGATGCCAAAACATCGCGCGTATACGAGCTGCGCACGTACACCGCCGCCGAAGGTAAGCTCGACGCACTGCATGCACGCTTCCGCGATCATACGCTGAAGATTTTCGCCAAGCACGGCATGAAGAACATCGCCTACTGGGCGCCCACTGACGCTCCACTCAAGTCGAACACGCTTATCTATGTCATTTCGCATGAGAGCCGCGAAGCGGCCAAGAAGAGCTGGGACGCCTTTCGTGTCGATCCCGAGTGGATCAAGGCGCGCGACGCCAGCGAGGTTAACGGCAAGCTCACCGCCAAGGTCGAATCGGTGTTCATGGATGCGACCGACTATTCACCCATGAAATAATGCGCCGCCGCGACTACCTGTCGGGCGCCGCCGGTTTGCTTCTATCAGGTTGTTCCGGCGAGCCGCCCGCGCAGATTTATCTTCACAACGCGCGTATCTGGACCGGCGATCCCAAACTGCCCTGGGCCGGCTCGATGATCGTGCGCGAGGGGCGCATTGTAGCCTTCGATGAGAAAGCCCAGGCCGACACGGTGATCGATGCGGGAGGCGCCACCGTCACTCCCGGCTTCATCGACTCTCACGTGCACGCCTTCGAAGCTGGCGCGCGGCTCAAACAGGTGCAGCTGCGCGACTGCCACAGCAAGGATGAGTTCGTGCGCAAGATCGGCAACTTTGCCGCCGACTCTCCGCGCGGCGAGTGGATTTTGGGCGGCGATTGGGACCACCAGATGTGGGGCGGCGAGCTGCCCGATAAAGCCTGGATCGACGCGATGACCGTCAATCACCCCGTTTGGGTCACACGCCTGGACGGCCACATGGGTCTCGCCAACTCGCCCGCACTCCGCGTGGGCAACATCAATCGCAATACGCCCGATCCTCCCGGCGGCATCATTGTTCGCGGCGCCGATGGTGAGCCCACCGGCATCCTGAAGGACAATGCGATGCCGTTGCTCACGCGCTCCGTTCCGCAGCCCTCGGAGATGCAGCGGAGCATCGCGCTCGATGCCGCAATGACCTATTTACTCGAGCGCGGCGTTACCGGAATTCACCACATGGGGTCCTTGGAAGATCTCGATATCCTCAACAACTTCCGCAAGGAAGGCCGCCTGCGCCTGCGCGTGTACGCCGCCGCCCCGCTTAGCCGGTACAAGGATACGCGGGAGTGGATTAAGACTAATGGCCGCGGTGACTCCTGGATGAAGCCCGGCCTGGTGAAGGGCTTCGTCGACGGTTCGCTGGGCTCCCACACTGCCGCCATGGAAGAGCCATTCACAGATGTGCCCAAAGACCGTGGCCTGATGGTGACCAATGAGTACGAGCTCTACGATTGGGTGAGAGGCGCCGACTTGGCCGGCCTGCAACTCGCGGTGCACGCCATCGGCGATCGCGCCAATCGCATGTTGCTCGACACCTATGAACGGGTCGCCAAAGAGAACGGCGAACGCGACCGCCGGTTCCGCGTCGAGCACGCCCAACATCTGCGCCCTCAGGATGTCGCGCGATTCGCGACGCTTGGCGTCATCGCCAGCATGCAGCCGTACCACGCCATCGACGACGGCCGCTGGGCGACTCGCGCGATCGGCCCCCAGCGATCCAAGACCTCCTATGCTTTCCGCGGTCTGCTCGACGCCAAGGCGCGGCTGGCCTTTGGCAGCGACTGGTTTGTCGCTCCGCCATCGCCGGTCGACGCCCTTTATGCCGCGGTGACGCGACGCACGATCGACGGCCTCAATCCGGGCGGCTGGGTCGCCGAGCAACGCATTCAACTCGAAGAGGCCGTTCGCGTGCATACCGCAGGGTCCGCCTACGCCGGATTCCAGGAAGGAATCACCGGCACTCTCTCGCCCGGGAAACGCGCCGACTTTGTCGTGTTCGACCGTGATATCGCCAAGGAGCCCGCGGAAAAATTACCGGAGGCACGCGTGAGGTTCACCGTCGTCGAGGGCCGCGTAATGTATTCGCGCGTATAACCCCTTACTCGCGCAGAAACACGAGCGACTTCACCTGGATTGCCGTTTTCTTCGGCCGGATCACGACTGTTTCCAAATCCTCCACCGCGCCGTCGAATGCGGCTTGCACCGACGCCACCTCAGCTTCCATCTCCGCCTGCAGATCGGCCAGTTGTTGCCGCACACGATCGAGATTTCCCGCCGCCATCTCCACGTCTCCCGACTGTTGCTTGGAACGGCCATAGCTCTTCGCCGCCGTTCCCAAACCGCCAAGGCTGGACCTCTTCGCACCACCCAACAGCACACCCAGCAGGCCTTTGGCGATGTCGACACCCATGCTCACCTTTTGCTGGCTCGCCTGTTCCTGCTCTCGTTGCACGGCCTGTTCGGCGCGGTGCGCGCGGTCTTCGAGCACGGCAATCTTCGGCGCATACTTCGCCCGCAGGCGCGTCACCTCGCGGTCGCGCTCTTCGCGTGCCAACTGCTGTAAGTGGAGGCGGAAGTCGCGCTCGTTTTCTCCAGGCTGCGAGCTCACTTTGTACTTGCTGCTACGGAAAATCTCCAGCGTCTGGCTATTGGCGAGCCACGTCGTGTACTCGCGCTGCCACTTCGTCAACAGATTCGCCGGGACGGGATCGCCATCGGCATTCACGTCCGCTTCTTCGGCCTCGTCCCACTTCGGCAGATTCGTGTTGCCCGCGATGCCAGTGCAATGGGCGACCATGCGTTCCTGGTCGACCTTGTTCTTCGTGTCACTGAACCGCAACGTCGCCGCGCCCGCCACTCGCTTCTCGCCGCTCTCAGTGGGCGCCGCCGTGGGCGCCTTTGCCGGTGCTCCTTGAGTCGTGGCTGCGGGAGCCGGAGCCAACTGTTTGATCTGCTGCCTCGTCAACGGCCCACGCAAGTACGACATCGCCCAGCGTGTCTCGAACACGGTTGGGGCATCGTCGTGCACATTATTCATCAAAAACACGCGGCTTCCCAGCCCGGCCAAAATTTGTTCCATCCTGCCGCGATCGAACTTCGCTCCCGCCGTGGTCGTCGCACCTTCCAGTCCTTCGAGCACACGCTCTTTGTCGCGCTCAGTTTGCAGCCGTCCGATGAACCATGTGCCTGCGTTGGCCAATCCCTTGTAGTCCAAATCGACAGGGTTCTGTGTCGCCAGCACCACGCCCAACCCATACGCTCGCGCCTGTTTCAACAACGTCAGCAGCGGCATCTTTGAAGGCGGATTTGCGACCGGAGGAAAATATCCGAAAATTTCGTCCATGTAGAGGATCGCCCGCAGACTCGTCGTGCCTGCCTGTTGGCGCATCCACGCCAGCGTGTTGTTTAGCACCAGTGCCACGACGAACATACGTTCGGCATCGGCAAGGTGCGCGATCGAAATGATCGCCACCCGCGGCTTTCCCTGCGATGTGTAGAGCAAGCTGCCCACATCGAGCGGCACGCCCTCCATCCATTGTGAAAATCCCGGCGACGCAAGCAGGTTGTTCAACTGCATCGCCAGCCTCATGCGGTCCTTTGACGGATAAAAGGACTCCAGCTCCAGCACGCCCACGCGCTCAAACGGCGGCGACTGCACCTGCTGAATCAACTGCCCCAACTCAAGGCTCGCGCCGTCGCGCCACGTCGCGTCGAGAATGTTCGAAATCAGGATGTGCTCGCGGCTTTGAATTGGGTCCGCTTCCATGCCCAGCAATCCCAGCAACGATGTCGCCGTGGCTTGAATGCGCTCCGTGTAGATCTCGCGGTCTTCGGCCGCTGCACCCGTGGGCGCGTCAAACGACTTCAGCACACTGATCGGAATTCCTGCGTTCGAGCCCGGCGTGTAAATGGCAAATTCAGCCGCGTTGCGCAGCATACGGATGCGGTCGCCCGACTGCCCCCACTGCGCCAAGCCCTTCGACCACAGCTCGGCCTGTTGTTTGGGATAGTCCGCCGCTGGAATGCCCTTGCGCGCCGCGTCGTCCAAATTCACCCAGGGGGCAAAATCCTCCGGCCGCAGATCGGGAAACGTCAGCAATAGATTTGAGAGATCGCCCTTCGGATCGATGATCAGCGCGGGAATGCCGTCAATGGCTGCCTCTTCCAGCAATCCGATGCAGAGGCCCGTCTTGCCACTGCCGGTCATTCCTACGCACACCGCATGAGTTACCAGGTCGCGCGAATCGTACAGCAGCGGCTCCGGTTTCTGCTGCTTCGTTGCAGGGTCATACTCGCGACCAAGATAAAAGACACCAAGTTTCTCAAAGTCCATCCGAATCGTCCTTCAAGCTATCCAAGATAACGCGCGTGTGTTCACCCAGCATCGGTGGCCTGCGGTAACGCGCGGCAGCGCCGGCAAAACTCGCCGGATGCGCCATCGTGGTCGCCGTAAACTCGGAGTCGCCAAATGATGCGATCCGTCCACCGTGCTCTTCCAATTGATCGAGAATGGCTCCGACCTTCGACACCGGAGCGCAAGGGACTTCGTGCCGCTCCAGGGCCGCAAGCGCATCGGCGCAGGTCCACTCCCGCAATGCTGTCTCTATCTCTGCCACCAACGCCTCGCGATTCTCGTTGCGACGTACGTTGGTTTCGAATCTCCAGTCCGCCAGCCAATGTGGTTTATCGAGCGCGCGGCACAGCCGCTGCCACAATCGTTCGTTCGGCGCACCCAACACGATCGCGCCGTCCGCGCAGCGGAACACCTGGTAGGGCACGATGTTGGGCTGCGCTGTACCTACCTGCGGCGGTTCCTCGCCCTTCATCAAGTACGCCGCCGTCTGCGGCGCCATCGCCGCAAGCATGCTCTGCAATAGGTTCACCTCGATGCGGCGCCCCTTGCCAGTCCGTTCGCGCTCATATAAAGCCGCGAGAATCGCCTGTTCGGCAAACAGCCCCGTCAGCACATCCGCCACGGGAAACGCCGCCTTCACGGGATCTCCGCCTGGCGGCGCGCTCGTGTGCATGAATCCCGACAACGCTTGCACCATCAGATCGTAGCCGGGCCTGTCGTGCCACGGACCGCTTTGTCCAAAACCTGATATGGAACAGTACACAAGGCCGGGGTTCTTCGCGCTCAACTCGTCGTACCCGATCCCCAAACGGCCGGCCACGCCTGGACGAAAGTTCTCCATCGCGACATCGGCGTTGTGCGCGAGCGTCCGCGCCGCGGCGCGCCCCTCACTGGACTTCAAATCAAGCTCGATGCTTTCCTTGTTGCGATTTACAGAAACAAAGTACGTGCTCCAGGCGCGTCCGCTCGAATCCTCCACGAATGGCGGACCCCACTCGCGTGTCTCATCTCCTCGCCCCGTCTCTTCCACTTTGATCACGCGCGCGCCTAAATCGCCCAACATCATCGTGCAATACGGGCCCGCCACGGCCCGCGAAAAATCCAGCACGACCAAACCTTGTAGTGGCATGCCCTCTGAATGGATCACCACGCCATTATCGCTACAATCTACCCATGCGGCCTATAGCTTTGCTGCTTGCAGCTCTGCCTCTTCTTGCGCAACCCACCGTCGAACAGTATTGGGAGAAGAAACTCCTAAAGGACCTCCGCGACTACGCCGGGAAACTCGACGGCGTGGTCGGACTCGCCGCCATCGATCTCACGAGTGGCCGTACGCTCTGCTTTCAGTGCGAGGTGCAGTTTCCCACGGCGAGCTCGATCAAGATCCCCATCCTGATCGGCATGTTCCGCGCGATGCGAAACGGCGAATTCAAAATCGAGGACAAACTCACGTTGGAGAAAAAGGACATCGCCGGTGGCAGTGGCCATCTCAACCCAACCATCGAGAAGGGACCGCTCACGCTCACCGTGCGCGAGTTGATGACGGCGATGATCGAGACCAGCGACAACACCGCCACCAACCGCTGCATACGCATGGTCGGCATGGACCGCGTAAACCGTCTTCTCGACGAACTCGGCTTCCGCGCCGTCCGTCTTCAGCGCGTGATGATGGACTCCGAGGCCGCGCTCGGCGACCGCGAGAACATCGCCTCGCCCATCGAGATGGCGCGCCTCGTCGAAATGCTGTACCGCGACACTGCCGCCCCGCCCGAGGACTGCAAGGCAATGCTCGACATCATGCGCCTGGTTAAAGGAGGCATGAACAAGGCACTCCCCTCCGGCGTCGACATCGCCTCCAAAACCGGCGGCATCCCCGGCGTAAAAAATCAAGTGGGCGTCATCTACCTCAAGAACCGCCCATTTGTCCTGAGCATTTACGGCACATACCTCGGCGACCCGAAAGTGGACCCCGTCGAAGACCTCACTCGGCTTGCGTTCCGTTACTTTGAACGGCTCTCGCGCGCGAATAAGTACGGGCACCTGGCGCGGTAAATCGCCTACCAGCTCATGCGTACCAATTTGGCCACGAAATCGAAGTGCCGGTCGCGGCTGACTACCGGCATGCCGTACTGCCGTGCGAGCGCCGCAATCCAAGCGTCGTTGGCGGGAATAGGGCGTCCACTTCTTTTCAACGCTTCGCGAATCTCCGCATAGATCACGGTGGTGTCCGCGCTCACATCCAGGACGCGACAGCTGTTCATGAGTTCATCAAGCCATCGTTCATAGCGCGCACGGCTCCGGGACCCTCGGATCCCGTATCTGAATTCGCCAAGAGCGATTACCGGTATCGCGATCTCGGTTGCGTTTGCAAGTGGCGCCCCTATACCCTCATCGCCATCCGCCATGGCGGACAGGGCATTCGTGTCCAGGATCACATCCGATCCTCAGGTTCGATCTGCCCAAATTCCTTCTCGATCACTCGGTTAATCCGCGCAGTCTCTTGTCGAAGTCCCTTCAGCTTGCCGAACGACTTCATCCAGGGTTTTTCTTGGCGCGTCTTTGTGCCAAGTTTTTCCGCGAGTGCCAGTGTGACCAATTCTCGCAGCGGAATCCCCTGTTCGGCAGCCGCCGACTTCGCCCGCCGGAACAATACATCGGGAATTTCGAGAGTCGTTTTCACAACTCCAGTCTCCCATAAATATGGGACCGCGAACGTTTCAGCGCTAGATCGACGGCAGACCTACCGCTCCAGCCCTGGCACCGGTACCGGAACGTCTACCCGCTGCTCTTTCCAACGCCGGGTGTGCATATCACCCAGCCACCTGTCTATGTAGCGCCGGTTCAGATCCACCGTCGCCATCGCCGCCGCACCCTGCTCACGCGCCTCGCTCAAGCGCTCGCCCGTCGGGTCCATCACATACGTGGGATGGTCATAACCGGAGGCCACCAGGAACACCTGATTCTCGATCGCGCGCGCCTTGGCCAGTGTCTCGTCACCGCCCCAGATCGGCATGAGAATCATCTCCGCGCCCTGTGTGGCGAGCGCTCGCGCCGGGTCGCTGAAGAACACGTCATAGCAGATCATCAGACCCACTTTCCCGAAATCGGTCCCAAACACCGGATACGAACTACCCGGCGTCAGACCGCGCTCCACCTCCTCGCGCGGCAGATACACCTTACGGTACTTGCCCGCCATCGTGCCCGTGCGGTCGAGCATTACCGCCGTGTTGTAAATTGTCGTCCCCTCGCGCTCATAGATGCCCGCCACGACATACGACTTGCGCTTTCGCGCAACTTCGGCAAGCCGCTCCGTCGTCGGTCCGGGAATCGACTCGGCGACCTCGGCGTAAGTCTTCGTCGTCCCTACCACCGTGATCCCCTCCGGTAGCAGAATCACATCCACATCGCCACTCACGCCTTTCTCGATCGCCTCGATAAACCGGGCCACGCTTTCCGCCGGGCCCGAGGTGTTACGCGGCCGCAGATTGATCGACGCTACCTTGACCGCTCTCACTCCAGGGGCGGCGATCTTCTCCAGCGTGACATCGTCCCACCATACCGTTCCCGCCGGCGCGTTGCTCAGGAACAACTGCACGGCCACGCTCGCGGCGTTCGGCGGCGCGGGAGCGTCGGTGGTCAAACGCGTCCAGTTGCCATCGCGCTTTGCATGGGCGACGTATTCGGGCTGCCCGGTGCGCTTTCCGTCAGCCAAACGCCATTCGAGGCGCGCCACAATCTGCCAATTCTCTGCTGCAACCGCGTCGGCCTGATAGTAGGCGGTGAAGCGATACCACGCGCCCGGGACGATGCCCTCGACTTTGCGCTCCCAACCGCCGTGTTCGGCCGCATTGCTCGCGCCGCCCACGGCCAGCGAGCCCGCTTCGCCACGGCTCACACGTTGATCGACGAACGCGTTTGGGCGCGTCTCCACCCGCGCGCTCCACACCGTCCATCCTTCGGCCGGTGCGGTGAACTTCGATTGCTTCAGGAGCGGCTCGGCCGGCATGAATCCGGCGAACAGGAATAATGAGACCGCGCAACGCAACATGTAAACCTCCTCCTACTTCTGGGACTTGACCGGCAAGGCCGCATCGTACATCGCCTTGGTGACCCGGATCGTCGCTGTAGCAACCATCGTAACGCCGGGGTGGGGCCCATCCCCCGCCCATAAGGGTCGCGCAGGTGCTCGATCGAGCTCAGGTAGGCGTTGTGGTCGTGTTTCTCCTGTATTGTCTCGCAGCGCGCCCTTCCTCCGCATTGCTCACGGTAGACTGAATGGTTGCCATGGAACTCAAGGGAAAACGTATCGCCATACTCGTCGACCAGCTGTATCAGGAAATGGAAGTCTGGTACCCGCTCTACCGCTTTCAGGAAGCCGGCGCTGAAGTGATTACCGTCGGCGCCGAAGCCGGCAAGACCTACCCGAGCAAGCTCGGCTATCCCGTCATCGCGCAGAAATCGTATGACGAGGTCTCGGCCAAGGACTTCGACGGGGTCGTCGCGCCCGGCGGATTTGCGCCCGACCACATTCGTCGCCACCCCAAGGCCGGCTCATTTGTCGCCGCGATTAATCGCGAGGGCAAGCTTGTCGCTGCAATCTGCCACGGCCCGTGGGTCCTTTGCTCGTCGGAAGGAATGTTGAAAGGACGCAAGGCGACCAGCTTCTTCGCCATCAAGGACGATGTCGTCAACGCTGGCGCCGAGTGGACCGATGCGGAGGTTGTGGTCGACGGCAATCTGGTTACATCGCGCAAGCCCGAGGACCTTCCCGCCTTTTGCCGCGCCTGCATTGGCGTGCTCGTGAACGCTCCGGTCCACGCATGATGAATCCGCAACGCTTTGCCGCTTGCGTGGCCCTCACTACAGCCGCGGCTTTCGCCCAACAGGAAACGCGCGCCGATTGGCCCCACTACGGAGGCCAGTATGGCGCATGGCGCTACAGCGCTCTCGATCAGGTGAACGCCTCGAACGTGAACAAGCTCGTCCCCGTCTGGCAGTTTCAGACCGGCGATTCCGATGGCGGCTTGCAAGCCACACCCATCGTCCGAGACGGCATCCTCTACCTCAGCACGTCGCACAACCACATCTTCGCGATCAATGGCGCCACCGGTGAGCAGGTTTGGCGTTACACTTATCCGCTTCCCAAATCGTTCACCACGTTTTACGGTGCCTGGAATCGCGGCGTGGCCGTCAGCGACGACACGGTTTTCATTGGCACCATCGACAACCACATGGTTGCCGTCGACCGCAAAACGGGCCGCGAGGTTTGGAACGTCAATGTCGAGGACGCCAATCAATGCGGCTGCAACATTACCGCAGCGCCGCTACTCGTAAAAGACAAGGTGATTGCCGGAGTCACTGGTGGCGATTCCGCCCATCGTGGCTACATCTCCGCCTTCGATACGAAAACCGGGCGCCTCGCGTGGAGATTCTGGACCATCCCCGCACCGGGCGAACCTGGCAACGACACATGGTCCGGCGACAGTTGGAAGTACGGCGGCGGCTCCTCGTGGATGACCGGCAGCTACGATCCCGAACCCAACCTCGTCTACTGGAGCATCGGCAACCCGGCGGCCGACTTCTACGGTGACTCGCGCAAAGGCCGCAACCTCTATACGGATTCCGTCGTCGCCCTCGATGCCTCGACCGGGAAACTGAAGTGGTATCACCAACAAATTCCGCACGACGTGTGGGACTTCGATACCGCCTATGAGAACATCCTTCTCGATCTTCCCGTCGACGGCAAGCCGCGCAAACTTCTGCTCAACGTAAATAAGGGCGGCGTGGTGTTCGTCGTCGATCGCGTCACCGGCGAATTCGTCTCCGGTTACCCCATCGTCAAGCACATCAACTGGATCACTGGCGTGTCGAAAACAGGCGAACTCCTCGGCCGCAATGAGCCCAAGGAAGGTGTGCCATCGTTCATCTGTCCCGCCATCGGCGGCGGACGCAGTTGGAATCAGGCCGCCTTCAGCCCGCTTACCAAGCAGCTCTACACGACCGCAATCGAATGGTGCCAGGAAGTGGTTGTCGCCAAGGAGTCCCCACAGGAAGGCAAGACCTTCTTCGGCGGTACCTTCGAAGCGCGGAACCCGAAAGGCGAACGCGCCTACGGGCATCTCGATGCCGTCGACCCCATTACGGGCAAGCGGCTATGGACCTATAAATCGAAGTACCCGCTGTTGGCGAGCGTGCTGGCCACCGCCGGCAATGTCATCTTCACGGGCGATCCCGAAGGCTACTTCTTCGCCCTCGACGCCAAGACTGGTGCGAAGCTGTGGAGCTTTCAAACGGGTAGCGGCCATCGCGGCTCCTGTATCACCTATTCCGTCAATGGCCGCCAATACATCGCCACACCCTCGGGCTGGGGCTCGGCGGTCGCGGGCTTGATTTCGCAGCTATGGCCAGAAGCCGCCGAATTCCGCAACGGCTCCACGCTCACCGTCTTCGCACTTCCGGAGGCCGCGAAATGAGGGTCTTCTGTCTCCTGCTTCTCTCGACGGCGGTTTTGGCTCAGGAGAATGTCGAACTCGGCGCGAAGGTCTTTAAACAAACGTGCACCGTCGGCTACTGTCACGGTGCAAACGGCGGACCCGGCCGCGCACCTGTGCTCGCGGGCCGCAATCTCGACGCCGCCTATGTGGCCAAGGTCACTCGCGATGGCATTGCAAGCACGGGCATGCCAGCGTGGAAGGATCGCCTTTCCGCCTCAGACCTGAATGCCGTCATCGCCTACGCTCTCAAGTTGAACGGTGGTTCTGCAATCTTCGCTCCTGTTCCCGCCTCCGAACTAGCCGCCCAGGCCATTCCCGCGGCGGCCGCCAAAGGCAAATCTCTGTTCTTCGATCCCATTCGCGGCACCCGCTGCGGCACTTGTCATGCGCTTGAGTCATGGGGCGCGGCCGTCGGACCGAACCTTGCGCACAGCCAGCCCACGCTCGCCCTCATGCGCAACGGCAAAGGTGGACAGATTCAGACCGCCGCCATCGCCGGCGGCCCGCCTTTCCCCGCACTGCTGATCGAATCCAAAGGCGGTACCGCACGGGTCTACGACCTCACTTCCGCGCCTCCCGTCCTTCGCACCACCGAAGCAACGCAACTTCGATTCAGCGGTAAGGCACAATGGAAGCACTCCGAATTCGTCTCTTCTTACAGCGACTCCGATTTGAACTCGATCGGTGAGTACCTTAAATGGCTGGCACTTCACTAAACGGTCTCGCTATCTCCGTCGAAGGCCTGCGCAAAAGCTATGGCGACTTCGAGGCCGTACGTGGCATCGACTTCGATGTTCGCGCGGGCGAGGTATTCGGCCTGCTCGGACCCAATGGTGCGGGCAAGACGACGACCGTCGAAATTCTCGAAGGCATCCGCCAGTGCAGCGCGGGCAAGGTCACCGTGCTCGGTCTCGATCCGATGGTGCAAACATCCGCGTTGAAGGACCGCATCGGCGTCTGTCTGCAGGCCACCAACCTGCCGGATAGACTGACTGTATCCGAGGCCCTCCATCTGTTCGGCGCATTTTACTCG
>DASRHX010000138.1:0-6919 GCA_035650295.1 Bryobacteraceae bacterium
GGATCTGTTGGGTGACTGGCGAAAATTGCTCGACACCGTCGACGATGATCTTCTGGGTTCGCGCCGAGCCGTCGGCGTTGAGAACTAGGACATTTGCTGCGCTGGGAATGTAGGCGATCGGGGAAATACCCCAAATGTCGAAGCCGCGGATATCGTTCTCGCCGCCCATGTAGAAGCGGTTGAATGGCGGTGCGGTCTGACCCGAGTAACCGGTAACGAAACGGCCCAAGGCGTGGAAGCCGATGACGTGGCCCCTCTTGAAGCCGGCACGAAACATTTTGAAGTCAACCGTGGGTTCGACCATCTTCACGTTGCCGCCGATACCGGCAAATTGAGTGGAAACGAACAGGCTCTTGCCGCGCGAGGGGGTGATCGGGTGGTCCACCGTGTTGTAGGTGTAGGAGGGGATGACGGCGCTGGTGCGGATGCCGGTAAGCGAGTTCTGTCCGTCGAGGCCCTGGAAGTTGATGTAATCGAAGTACTGTTTGGAGGCGGTGGAAAGGGTGGTGATGTTCTGCACGCCATAGCTGTAGGTCATCGAGACGCGGCCGAACAGGGAACTCGATTTGAACATGCGGAAGGGCGTGGAGACGCTCATGGTGGCGCCGTATCCGTTGGAGACGTAGTTCAACAAGTTCTCCTGGCCCAACTGCTGATAGAGCGGCAGGAGATTGCGTCCGGTGAGCAGGGAGACCTCGCGGCCCTGGTCGTAGTTGAAGCGCTGCGTATAGACGGTGAAGCCCAACTGAATGGGGCGGTCGAATAGGTAGGGTTCGGTGAAGCCGATGGTGGCGTTGCGGATACGATCGCCAAACTGGGCGTCGAGGGAGAGCGTTTCGCCGAGGCCGAGGAAGTTATTCGTTGCGTAGCCGAACCCGATGAACGAGCCGGCGATACCGGAGACGCCGCCGTTCAACTGGACGCTGTTCTTGCCGCGTTCCTTCACCTTGAGCGTGATATCTACGGTGTTGGTCTTGGTGTCACGCTTAATGTCGGCCGCTTCGTTTTCCTTGAGGACCTCGAAGTAGCCGAGCTGATTGAGACGCAGGATTGAGAGCTCCCAGTAACGATTGTTGAAGACCTGGCCTTCGTCGATGAGGATTTCGCGGCGGATGACTTTATCGCGCGTGGTGGTGTTGCCGGAGAAGTCGATGCGGCGCACGAAGAACTGTTTGCCTTCGTCGACGTTGAGGCTCAAGTCGATTTTGTCCGAGTTGGGCAGCACGTCGAAGCCCGGCTCGGGAACAAAGTCGATGTAACCGAACTCGCCATAGAGTTTACGCAAGCTCTCCAGACCCTTGCGCAGTTTGGCGGTCGAGAAGACGTCGCCCTCGCCCATGTTGAAGACCGGACCCATGAGCGTTTCTGGTGTGCGGAACAGCTTGACACCGACAAAGTTGATCTTGTTCAGCTTGTACTGGCGACCTTCTTCCAAGTTGATTTTGATCGTGGCGCGCTTGCCGGGTTTGTTCGTGTAGAAGAGAGGAAAGCGGAACTTGCCGCCGCCGACGTCGTAGATAGTGACTTCGTGATCGAGCGCGCGGGCGGTGAAGTAGCCCTTCTCTTGATAGAAGTTGCGGAGCATGTCCTTGTCCATCTCGAGTTTGGTCGAATCGAAGGACTTGGCGAAGAGATTTTCAAACAGGATCGAATGCGGGATACCGATGGGGCGCAGGGCCTTCATCGAGCGGATGGCGACACGATCGCTGAACACCTGATTGCCGACGATATCGATGTCGCCGACCTTCACCTTGGGACCTTCCTTCACTTTGAAGTTGACTTCAAGTGAGCTGGGCGGGATCTGGCGAAGTTCAGGTTCGACGGTGGCAAACTGCCGGCCGCGCTCGGACAGGTACTCCTTGAGAACTATTGAGGCGCGCTGGATGGTGTTGGGATCGTATTGGGTTTCGACGGTGAGACCAACACGGCGCTCTTTGAATCGGTCGAGAATTTCCGACACCGTGATCGACTTCATCCCGTCGTACTTGATCGAGCGGACCATGCGGCGTTCGGAGACGCGGAAGCGAATGATCCAACCGGTTCGGCCGGGTTCCTTTTCCAGTGCAATATCGTCGAAGCGGCGTGTATTCCAGAGGGCGAGGAAGTCGCGATGCAGAGCTTCGTTGTCGAGCTTATCGCCCTTCTTGGTGAAGATCAGGGCGCGTAGCGTATCCTGCGGCACGCGGCGCGCGCCTCGGAATTCAATGGCTTCCACAACGTCTTCGAGCTTTTCCGGGGCAGGCGGCGGAGCCTCGGTGGGTTTCGGTGCTTCAAATGGGGAGCCGGGCTTGGGGGCCTGGGTCTTGGGCGCTTCCGGTTTTGGCTGTTGTGGCGCGGGAGATGTCGGTACGGTTTCAAACGGATTTTGGGATTTTGGCGGAGGCGTGGGCTTCGGCTCCTGCGCGGGCGGTGCCTGGGCCAAGATCGGAGAAAGGAGCAAAAAGGCCGCCGTGGAGGAGAGTAGGCACAGACGGATTGCGCTCAGGCGGTTTCGCCTGCAAAACAACATTTACCGATAATTCCTTTCCACTCTGCGCCTCGTCTTGGGACGTTAGGGAACGTTGCCCGGTTTCGGTGGATTTCATCCCCCCGATCCGGGGAAACACTCAGGCGGCGGGATCAAACTTTTCATTGTAGCGGATACAATCAATCATTGGCAGTGACCCGCTCAGGTATTCGTATTCTCCCGTAAAAGCGTTGGCCGTGCCGGTAGGATTTGTAGGTCTGTTGTAAACTTTAGGGCTTCGTGTGGCATTGTGCCTTCACGAGTGGCCCAAGGAGAAAGAATGACGGCCCAAGTGGCAATCACAGGAATCGGGGCGGTATCGCCCAACGGTATCGGCCGGGAGGTCTTCTGGCGCAATTGCTTGGATGGCGTTTCCGGCGTGCGAAAGATCACGCGGTTCGACGCGGATGGATTTATGGTGCGGATCGCCGGCGAAGTGAACGATCTGGACGTAAACGCTTGGGTGGAACCGAAGGATCGGCCGCATATACCACGCGCGGTGCCGCTGGCGCGGGCCGCCGTGGCCGAGGCCCTGATGGACGCCGGATTGGAACCCGAGAAGATGACGCGCGACGAATTGCGCGGTATTGGCGTATCGTGCGGCTCCGGAGGGGCGGCGCAGGAGTTCAGCGAAGAGCAATACCGGTTGTTCTACGCGGGCCAGATCAAACATTGCAGTGTGTACGTGATTCCGAGTTCTACCCCGGGGACAATGGCAAGCGAAATCTCCATGCACTTCGGGTTTCGCGGCTATAGCCACCTGATCTCCAACGGGTGCACGTCGTCTACCGACGCCATCGGCTACGCTTACCGTTCGATCAAGCATGGGGTGATGGACACGATGATCGCCGGCGGCACCGACGCGCCGATTGCGCCGCTGATCCTCCGTGGTTTCCAACTGATGCGTATCATGACGCAGCGCTGGAACGAAGAGCCGCACCGCGGCTCGCGGCCATTTTCCGTAGACCGGGATGGATTCGTGCTGTCTGAAGGCGCGTGGTTCTTCGTACTGGAGAACGAAGAAAAGGCGCGAGCGCGTGGAGCGAAGATCTATGGCCGCATCGAGGGCTACGGCGCGACCTGCGAAGCGTTTCACCGCGTACGTCTGGAAGAGTCGGGAGAAGAACCCGCGCGGGCGATGGAACTGGCGATGAAGGAAGCGGGAGTCGAAAAGCAACAGATTCAATACCTGCAGTATCACGGTACGTCCACCGAGTTGAACGACCGTATCGAATCGAAAGCCGTGCAGATCGCCTTTGGAAATCATGCTGAGAAGCTGCCGGGCTCGAGCGTGAAGAGCATCATCGGGCATCCGCAAGGAGCGTGCGGCGCTGCCGGCATCGCGGCGGTGCTGTTGAGCATGCGCGACGGCGTAATCCATCCGACGATCAATCTGGAAGAGGCGGCGCCGGAGTGTCCGCTCGACTATGTGCCGAATCAGTCGCGAAAGTTGCAAATCGAGCACGCGGTGGCCAATTGCATCGCGTTTGGCAGCAAGAATTCGGCATTGGTATTAGGGCGGGCGTAGGGCACCGCCGCCGACTTACGTGGATAAAAAACGGCCGCTACCCGCAAGGGCGGCGGCCGTTGGTGTCTCGCGGTCGACGAGGTGAGACTCTAGCTCTCTTCCTCCTCCTCGTCGTTGGGGGCAGCGTCCTTGACCTTGTCGTCGTCTTCGTAATAGTAGGAGTGATAGTAAGTGTACTTGGAGTAGAGCTCGCCGCGTTTGGCGCCGTTGGCCACCACGCCGAGCACGTTGTTGCGGCTCATCGATTGCAGCGCGCGGGTGACCGAATCAATCGTCGTCGCGCCAAGACGCACCACCAGCAGCGTGCCATCGCACAACGTGGACAGCAGGTTTGCGTCGGCGGCAAACAGCAGCGGCGGCGAATCAATGATAATCCACTTAAACAACTGCGGAAGGCGGGTGAGGAGCACTTTCACCTCGGGCAGATTCAGCAGTTCGAGCGGATTGGCGACGGTCTCGCCGGCGGGCAGAACGAATAGGTTGGTGCCTTGGACGCGGCGGATGACTTCGCTCAGCGCCGCCTTGCCCTGAAGGTATTCTGTGATGCCGGGCGAGCGATCGATTTGAAAGAGGTTGTGGGCGATGGGGCGGCGGAAGTCGAAGTCGCACAGCAGTGTAAGATTCCCCTGCAGATGGGACTGCACGACGGCGAGATTGGCCGCCGTGAACGACTTCCCTTCAGCTGGCGAAGCTGAAGTGACCACTAGCGAGCGTAGCTGCTGCAGTCCCTGCACGTGATTGAGGCGCGTGCGCAGGCTACGGAATTCTTCGGCCGGGGCGTCGCTGGCCTTGGTGTGATCGATGATGTGAGCTTCGGGGTTGGGATCCCAAGGGATCTCTTTGATCTGTTCGAGCAGACCTTGGAGGACGTTGGGCTCGGCAACGGAGGCCTGAGTCTGCTGGGAGATCATGGAGCCAAGGGCTGGCAGCGTGGCCGCCGGTGGCTGGGGTGTGCCGAAGTTTTCGGCGCGGCGCAAAGCGTCGTGGACACGGCTCATGACTGGATCCTCCGGAGAAGCATTTTATTGATATCGTCCATGGCGTCAAAAAACTGTCGGGTCTACAAGCGAACGCTGTAGTAGTAGTAAACGGAAAACCCGATCAACACCAGCGAAAGTAGGATACCGGTGGACCAGCCGAGCCAGGCAAGACGGCGGCGGCGGCGGATGATGAGGTCATTTTCAAGGAGCGGGAAGCTGCCGAGGACGACGTATTGGGTATAGGTACGCACGTCCTTGAGAGTCTTCAAAGAGCTATCTTGGGCTTCGCGGAAAGTGACGAGGGCAAAACCGAGCACGAGGCCGAGCACCGCGCCGGCAGCGATGATGACGGGCCGGTTGGGCTTGGTTGGGGTCTCCGGCAGCGATGGCAGGTCGAGCACTTCGAGTGTCTCACCCTGTTTGCGGTTTTCCAGGTCGGTGGCGATGGACGAGTTGTTCAGTTTCTTGCTGTAATCGTCGTACTTCAGCTTGGCCGCCTCGCGGTCGCGCAGGAGCAGTTCGTAACTCTGCGCACCCGCCGGACCGGCTTCTATGCGGGCTTGCACAGCGCGCTGTTTCCCTTCGGTTTCGGCGATCTCGCGAAGGTAACGCTCGGCTTCAAGCTCGCGAGCGCGAATCTGGCCGCGCAGGCGTTCGATGTCGGCTTCGATGTCGACAATCTCGCGCGACTTGGCTGGCGCCGAGACTGGTTGAACCGTCGCTTCGGGTGAGGCTCCGCCGGCCGAGGGTGGCAGCGCGAGGGTCGTGTTGACATAGTTGTCACGGTCGCGGCGGGCAGCGGCAATGCGTTGGCGCAGGCGGGGAACGTCGGGGTAGGTCTCCCTGTACACATCGAGCATCTGCTGAAGGGCTGCCTCCATCTGAGAGATGTTATAGTTCATTTTCACAAGCACGGGATCAGCGGCGTCGGCCGCTCTCTGCTGCGAGCGGGCTGCGGCCGAGCCAGGAGCGGGAGCGCTCTTGGCAAGACTGGTCATCTTCTCGCGGAGAGCGCGTAGCTCGCCTTCGAGCACGAGGCGATCCTGATTAGCACGGCTCATGGAAGTATTGAGCGAGTTGATGCGCTGATCCAGCGCGCTAATCTGGCCGAGATTCATGTCCATCTGTTCGGGAAGGCGGCCCTGATTGGTGCTGCGGAAGATGGTGATCTTCTGTTCGACGGCCTCGAGGTCGCGCTTGGCTTCGTCGTACTGTTCGCGCAGAAACTGCGTGGTCATCTGCGATTGTTGTGAGCGCTCGCGAATATTCTCGTCAATGAATCGGGTCATCAAGTCGCGAGTGACCTTCTGCGCGACGTAGCGATTCTCGTAAGAAAAAGTGATTACGAACGAGGAGGAGCCGTTGTCGCGGCCGCCGAGGTTGCGGATGCCGCCGATTTCGATGTCCTTGCGCATGTTCTCGATCACGTCTTCCATCGGGAAGCGGCCGCGGTCTTTGCGGTAGAGATCGTAAGTGGTGATGATGTTGGTGAGCGTGTTACGGCTGAGGATCGTCTGCGCCATCGTGCGGACGCGCTCGCCCATCTGGACGTTGACGTTGGTGGGCACCAAGCGTTCGGGTACCTGCGGAGGAACCACGCGGATGGCGGCGCTGGAGACAAAGGTGTTGGGCCAGAAGTACGCGCCAATAGTGGCAATGGTGACGCCTGCAAGCAGCGGGCCCGCAATCCACTGCCAATTGCGGCGAATGATATTCAAGTAGTCTTCGACATCGTAAACCCTGCGGGGTACGTTGCCGACGCCGTATTCGCTTGAGACGACTGTTTGTTGCATGTGTGATTCCTAGAAAGTCTGCATGGATGGGTTCAGGCTGAAGTGCGGCCGGAGCTAGTCGACGATGATGAAATCTCCATTTCGCAACTCGATATTCTGCTCAATCTTCTTG
>DASRHX010000139.1:0-6180 GCA_035650295.1 Bryobacteraceae bacterium
ACCGAGTCCGGTGCGTAGCGCTTCACTTCGGCCTTGTCGCCGGCGGTCACGGTGAACATTTTCGTTTCCATTCCGACACGCGTGCGAATCTTCACCTGGCGGCCCTTGGCATCGACCGATTCGACGACTCCAAATACACCACGGTCGCGCCACATTTGCCGCTCGGCATCGTTCTTCTTGTTGATCTCGCGCGCGGTCATGATGATCAACGAGTCGGCGAGAATTCCGCCTTCCGCAGTTGAGCCGCGAACGATCACGCGATCGCCCGGTTGCAAATCGCCAAGCGTGATGGGCTGCGCTTTTGTCAGATCGCGTTCGCCGGGGGTGACTTTCTGGATTCGGGCCTCGGGCGTGGGCAGGACCATCGTTTCTTGCCCCTGATCGCTCTTTACCTGAATAGCCTTACCGTCATTGCCCGTAATGGTGCCCAGCAATCGCGCCGGTTGTTGGGCTGAAAGTGCGAAAACCGCGACGAGGAGGAGAACGGCAAATCTCATGGCGTTATTGCTTGGGAGGACCCTTGCGCCCGCCGGGACCACCGAAGCCGCGCCGTTCACTCATCATTTTCTTGTACTCAGCCTGCTGCTCTTCGGTGAGGATTTCGTTGATTTTCTTCTCCGTTGCTTCGCGATTCTCGCGCATAGCGGTCATCATCTCTTCCGTGGGAGGCGTGCCGGGCTCCATCTTTTCGCGCATCGCCATCATGTTCTTCACGGACTCTTCCACGATGGGCTTGATCTTGGCCTCCTGATCGCTAGTGAGCTTCAGGCGTTCCTTCATGTCCGTCACTTGCCGCTCGACCATCTGCTTCGGGTCCATCCGCGGCGGGCCGTCCGGGCGCTGCGACATCACCACGCCCACACTGCAGAACAGCGCCAAGGCCGCCATCGTCGCCGTCTGAATCTTCAACCACGAATCCTGTTTCATGCCGTTCTGGCCTCCTTGTGGCCAGGACCAGAATCTCAGGGGAACGTAAATGTTCTGTGTGGAGGAATGTGGGTTTGTGTAAAGGTTGGGTAAATGTCTGACAATAGGGGCAATCGGCTGTGTACTATCGAATTGGGTGAACGTGGATGAAAGGCCGAAGATGAGCGGCAACGGGGCGCACGATAGCGGGCCATCGACGACGCGGCTGCTGATTGTCGACGACGACGAGAAGCTCGCGCGGCTGCTCCACGATTATCTGGAACCTCTCGGTTATCAAGTAGATCTGGTCCACAACGGCGCCGCCGGATTGAAGCAGGCACAAGAGGGCAACTATTCGGCGGTGATTCTCGATGTGATGATGCCCGGCATGAACGGCATGGACGTGCTGCGCGAGTTGCGCAAGACCAGCCAGGTGCCGGTGCTGATGTTGACGGCGCTCGGCGACGAGCCGGACCGCATTGCCGGCCTCGAGGTTGGCGCCGACGATTACCTGCCGAAGACTTTTTCGACGCGCGAGTTGCTGGCCAGGCTGCGTGCCGTGCTGCGCCGGTCGTTTCTTTCAACCAAGGCGCAGGCTCGGGAAGCCGACGACGGTGCGCGCGTGGTAGTGGGACCGCTAACGATCGACGCAGAGGCGCGCGAAGCGACGCTCGACGGCAAGCCGCTTGTGTTGACACCGATTGAATACGATATGCTGCTCTCTCTGGCGCGCAGCGTGGGCCGGGTAAAGACACGCGAAGCGTTGCTGCTGGAAGTGGCCGAACGCGACTTCGAATCGTTCGACCGCTCGATCGATGTGCACATTTCGTCTTTGCGGAAGAAGTTGGGTGACGATCCGAAAACGCCGAAATTTATCGAAACCGTTCGTGGCGCGGGGTACCGGATGAGAAAGCCGGGGGGTGAGTCATGGGAATAAATCCGCGGTTCTCGTTGTCGACGAAGTTTGTGCTGTTGGCCTTGCTGAACGTGGCCATGCTGGCGGTGGTGTTCGTCATCTTCGTGCGATGGCAGTTGAGCGAAGAGTTCGAATCGTTCCTGATGACGACGGCGCGCGAGCGTATCGGCAGCGTATCGCGCAGCCTGGCTCTGGAATTGCAGCAGCAGGATCGTTCGCAGTGGTCCAAGCTGTTGGCGCAATATTCAAACGAGCACGGGGTGACGTTTGCCCTATACCGTAACGACGAGACGTTGATTGCCGGCCCGAAATTGGAATTGCCGCCGGCCGTGGCTGAGCGCCTCGTGCGTCCGCCACAGCGGGGATTTCCCGGAGCCGGTTTGTTCCGCGAGTTGAAGGGCGGCCCACCGCATACACAGGGGGGGCCGCACGATCCGAACAACCTGCACGAACGAGAGCTCAAATCTGCCGAAGCAGAGCTACGCCAGCGTTACCTGCGGTTCATTCCTTATTTCAATCCCTCGCCGCCGTTTCTCACCATAGCCGAAGGCGACGTGCCGTATTGGGTAGGCGTGCGAATGTTAATCCCGCCCGCGGCAGGGGCAGGAGACGGCGAACCCGTGCGGGCCACGCTACTGATCATCTCCTCCACGTTCTATAGCAATCCATTCTTCTTTCAGCTCAAGCCCTGGCTCTCGATTGGAGCGTTGGCCATCCTCGTCTCGTTCCTATGTTGGCTGCCTCTGGTTCACGGATTGACGAAGTCGACGGCTCAAATGATGCGGGCGACCTCGGAGATCGCCGAAGGAAACTTCGACGTGCATGTCAGCGATTCGCGCGGCGATGAGTTGGGCTCGCTCGGCGCGGCGATTAACCGCATGTCGAATCGTCTTGCAACCTTCACGCGCGGCCAGAAGCGGTTCCTCGGCGACGTCGCGCACGAACTACGCTCACCGCTGGCGCGGATGCAAGTGGCGCTGAGCATTCTGGAAAGGAAAGCCGGCCCCGATGGACAGGCTTACGTCCGTGACCTCCGGGAGGACGTGGAGACCATGACCGGTCTTACGGACGAGCTGCTTGCATTTGCCAAGGCGGAGTTGAGCGCCGGTTCAATCAAGCTCGTGCCCGTGAACGTGCTCGATGGCGTGCAGCGCGCGGTGCGTGCGGAAGCCCGCGAGGGCGCAACGGTGGAAGTGAACATCCCCGCGGGAATGACGATCGTGGCCGACCCGGAGTTCCTGTTCCGTTCGGTTTCAAACCTGGTGCGCAACGCCGTGCGGTACGCAGGGTCGGATGGTCCGATTCAGATTTCCGCCGAGCGCCGCAACGGCCAGGTTCGCCTTTCCGTAGCCGACTCGGGGCCGGGCGTGCCGGAAGCGGCGCTACAAAAGCTCTTCACGCCCTTCTTCCGAATCGACGCTTCGCGTAACCGCAAGACCGGCGGCACCGGCCTGGGTTTGGCCATCGTACGCAGTTGCGTTGAGGCGTGCCACGGTTCCGTGGAGTGCCACAACCGCAAGCCTTCGGGGTTGGAAGTGGTCATGACGTTCCCGGCAGCACCCGGAGTGAACAAGGACTCCCAGGAACTGCCGGCAATTTCTCAGGATCGGCACACCAGCGACGACCTGTCCGCCGCGGGCCGCGCCCGCAAGGAAGCGTGATCCCGGTGTGCGTATATCCTAGAGAACTGTATGGAACTTACGCAGCTGAAGCGCCAGCGTGCCACCGACGAGGTGTACCTGGCCCTTCGCCAAAGCATTCTCGGCCACCTGTTCAAGCCAGGTGAGCGCTTGCTGGTGGATGAGATTGCCACCAAGCTTGGGGTAAGTCTCACGCCGGTCCGCCACGCGATCCAACAACTCTCCGCCGAAGGGCTGATCGAGATTCGTCCACGCAGCGGAACTTACGTCGCCACACTTACTGCTCGCGATGTCGAAGAGACGTCGGATCTACGGTGCGCGCTGGAATGTCTGGCGGGCGAAAAAGCGGCCGGGCGGATCACTGACGAAGAATTGGCACAGTTCCGCACGTTGCTCGGTCTGCTGGCGCAACCGATTCAGAGCGACGCCGACCAGCGGCTGCACGAAGAAAACAATTCACGCTTTCACCGCTTGCTGATCGATTGTTCGGGCAACAAGCGCCTGGCCGAGGCGTACGAGAACTTGCACGCTCACCTGGTGATCTCTCGGGCGCACTCGCAAGATGCCTTTTGGGGTGAGCGCCTGGCTGTAGAGCAGTCCGAACACGAAGAGATTGTGGCGGCGCTCGAGACGCGCGATGTGCCTCGTCTGACGCAGGCGCTACGGACTCACATACTGCGCGGGCGCAAGAGCATGGCCGAACGGCTCTAGAAAACAATCAACATGCTAAAAGGTGTCTTCCCCATAGTCGTCACGCCTTTCCACGACGACGGCTCAGTCGATTTTGCGTCGCTCGACCGGCTTGTGGATCACCTGCTCGCCCAGGGCGCGCACGGCCTTGGCCTGTTTGGCAACGCAAGTGAAGGCTACACGCTCATGGCCGCCGAGCGTACGGAGATGCTCAAGCGGATTGCCACGCGCGTGAATGGGCGCGCGCCGCTGGTGGTGAGCTCCGGGCACACCGGCACTGACGCCGCCGTCGCATTGAGCAAGGAAGCGCAGGATCTGGGCGCATCGGCACTGATGGTGCTCCCGCCGTATTTCCTGAAAACCGATAGCGATGGCCTCATACACTACTTCGGCGCGATTTCGAATGTCATTCGCATTCCCATCATGGTGCAGGACGCTCCGCTGATGACGCAGGTAGCGATGCCAGTGCCACTGCTCGTGCGAATGTCGCGCGAGATTGAGCAAGTCAAGAGCGTGAAAGTAGAGGCGCCACCGACCGTACCTAAAATTGGTGCTTTGCAAGCGGCAGCCGGAGATGGGCTGGCACTATTCGGTGGCCTGAACGGGCAGTTCCTCATTGAGGAATGCGAACGCGGCGCCGTAGGTACGATGCCTTCAAGCGATGCCACGTGGGTCTACGTGCGCGTAATGGAGTTGCTTGCCAAGGGTGAGAAGAAGGAAGCCTGGCGGCTGTTCTCGGTCGCGCTGCCGCTCATTCGATTTGAGCTGCAGCCAGGGCTGGGAGTGTCGGCGGCCAAGCACAACCTGGTAAGCGAGGGCGTGATCGCGTCGGCGCGTGTACGCCATCCGACCGCGGCCATTGACTCTGCCGGCTTGGGTGAGTTAAAGGTGTTGCGGGAGCTGTTGTCGGCAGAGCGGCCATGAAAATCACGCGGATTGCGGCGCGGCCCGTACGTCTTCCTCGCGACATGAGCGCCGCGACGGGCACGGCCGGTTCGCCTACGGTGCTAGCCGAAGGCGCGGCGGACTATCGATGGTCAAGCATCTACCCCTGCCTTTATTCCACGCAGTTTGAGACTGCGCTGGTGCTCGTGGAAACGAGCGCGGGCTTTGTGGGATGGGGCGAGGCGCAGGCGCCGCTTGCACCGGAGGTGGCGTGCACGATCGTCGAGCGGTTGCTGGCCGCGGTGCTTGTGGGCCAGGATTTTGACGGGTCTCGCGAACGCATCGCCGAGTTGTGGGACTCGATGTATTCGACGATGCGGGTGCGTGGTCAAACGGGCGGCTTCATGCTCGATGCGATTTCCGCGATCGACATCGCCCTATGGGATATCGCCGGCCAACTGGCGGGAGCGCCGGTGGCCGCCCTCCTCAGCACGAAGCCTAAGCAGTCCATTCCGGCCTATCTGAGCGGAATACCGCGTGGGACAACGGACACGCAGGGCTTTCGTGTAGTGAAGCTTTTCTACGACACGCGCACCACCGAAGAGTTCTTCGAACATGTCGACGCGGTTATCGACGCCGGCGGACATGTGGCCGTGGATGCGCTTTGGCGGCACACGCCCGAATCGGCGCTCGCATTCGGCGCGCACTTGGAAAAGCGCGCGGCGTTGTGGTTCGAAGCTCCGCTACCGCCCGAGGATGCGCTCGCACACGGGACGCTGGCCCGCGAGCTGCGCGTGCCTGTCGCGATTGGCGAGAGTTACCGGACTCGATTTGAGATGCGGCCTTTCTTCGCGGCGGGCGCGGTGGGTTTGTATCAGCCGGACATCGGGCGTTGCGGCATCACGGAGGGTGTGCGCCTGGCGGCGATGGCGGCAGAGCATGGCGTGCAGGTAGTGCCGCACATCAGCATCGCGTTTGGCCCGCAGTTGGCCGCGGCACTGCATTTCGCAGCCTCGGTGGAAAACTGCGCGCTGGCAGAGTACAACCCACAAGTGCTTGCGGTCGCCAACCGCTTTCTTGTGGAGCCCGTGCGGATCGAGGGGACGCATTACGTCACGCCTGACGGACCTGGCTTGGGGATCG
>DASRHX010000140.1:0-4152 GCA_035650295.1 Bryobacteraceae bacterium
GGCGACGGCAACCAGCTCAAATCGCCCAGCGGCTTCGCCCACGAGGGACTCATGCCCGAGTACCGCCGCTTTGGCCTCGGCGTTTCCACCCCGCGCGACATGGTGAGGTTGCTGGAGTTGATTGAAGCGGGCAAAGTGGTCTCACCGAAAGACTCGCAGGAGATCCTCGCCGTCCTCGGCCGCCAGCAGTTCAAGGATTCCATCGGCCGCCGCCTTCCGGACCGATGGGTCTTCTCCAAATCCGGTTCCCTCGACGCTCTCCGCTCTGACGTCGGCATCGTCCGCACCCCCGCCGGGCCCGTGGCCATGGCCCTCACCGTCGACGGCATGCCCGGCACAGATTACGGCCCCGAAAACGCCGGACAGCGCCTGCTTTCCGACCTCGCCCAGATCCTCCTGGCGGCCTTAACTCAATCGGACCGAATGCTACGATAAAGGCGCATGGCATCCTCGCCAACGCCGCCTGCATTGGACGAACTCGGCTCCCGCCGCTTTTCGTTCTATCCGCCCATCGTCAACATCGAGCACAACGAGTGGGAAGTCGTGCGAGGCGCATGGAGCGAAATTCTCGTTCACAACCCGAAGATGGGCATGGAGATTTGGATCCCGCGCGCATGGCTTGGCGAGATCTCAAAGATCGAAGAGCCGGTCATGATTGTCGGCCTCAAGCGAGAGATCGAGTACAGCGGAGGCGCGGTTTTCCCGCACACCCGGCGGGTGCTCAACATGCCCAAGATCAATCTGGCCGCGCCCGCTCCGCCCAATGAAGTGCCGCGCGCGCCTTCCGCTCGCGATAACTTGCGCATGGATACCAGCGCGGAGTCCTCGATCGGGAAACTCATCGCCGGTGTTCTCATCGGCGGCATCCTCGTTGCCCTGATTTTTGTCGGTGTTTCGCGCTTCAAGGAGTCGGGAGGCACGGTTGAATACAAAGCCGTCGTGCAAGCCGATCTGGGCTTTACCAACGCGAACGACTACTTCGACATTGTGCGCAAACTCGGCCGGCCCGATTCGGACCGCTGGAAGAGCGATGCGGGTGAGCGGCAGTACCGCGCGCTCACGTTCAACAAGGCGGGATACATCGTGATCCTGATGGGCGCCGACCGGAGCAACGCCTACTACATCGGAACGAAAGATCTGGAATGGAAGACCGTACACGCCGTCCTATTGCCCGGCGGCCGTAACACGGAAGCCATGTTGCGCAGCCTGCCCAAGTTCTAGCGCCCACCGATCCTGAACGCACGCTGCCCCTCGCGCCTGGGCCGCGACGGCCCCGCGGCTGGCAGCGGTACAATCACAACTCATGAGCAAAACTTTGGGCCATTTGGCCTGGGGCGCTATCGCCGTTCTCGGCGCATATGCCTTCATGGGCATTGCGTTGAGTCGTGGCGAATCCGTCAACTCTATATGGCTGGTCATTGCCAGCGTATGCATTTATCTCATTGGTTTTCGCTTCTACGCCAAGTTCATCGCCGCCAAGGTGATGGTCCTCAGTGATGCCCGCGCTACGCCGGCCGACCGCTTGCGCGACGGCCACGACTATGAGCCGACTAACAAGTGGATTGTATTTGGGCACCATTTCGCCGCGATCGCCGGGCCGGGGCCGCTGGTCGGACCCACGCTCGCCGCGCAATTTGGTTACCTGCCGGGAACGCTGTGGATCATCCTCGGCGCAGCGCTCGGCGGCTGCGTGCAGGACTTCATCATCCTGTTCGGCTCCATGCGCCGCGACGGTAAGTCGCTCGGACAGATGGCGCGCGAAGAGATCGGGAAAGTCGGCGGGTTTACAGCGCTGGTTACCGTCTTGCTAATCATGATCATCCTGCTGGCCGTCGTTGCGCTTGTTGTTGTGAACGCTCTTAAGGACTCCGCCTGGGGCACCTTCACCATTGCCGCCACGATGCCCATTGCCATCTTCATGGGACTTTACCTGCGATTTATGCGTCCGGGCAAAGTGCTGGAAATCTCCGTGATCGGCTTCCTGCTCGTGTTGGCGAGCATCTTCGGTGGGCAGTGGGTGGCGGGCAATGCATCGTGGGCGCCCTGGTTCACTTATGGCGGCGTTGCGCTTGCGTGGATGGTGATCGTTTACGGCTTCTTCGCCAGCGCGCTACCGGTATGGTTGCTGCTGGCCCCACGCGACTACCTGTCGACATTCGTCAAACTTGGCGTCGTGCTTATGCTGGGCGTGGGCATCCTGTTTGTGCGGCCTGAGTTGCAGATGCCACCGCTTACCCGCTTTGTTGATGGCACTGGACCGATCTTCGCCGGCAAGGTCTTTCCGTTTTGCTTCATCACCATCGCCTGCGGCGCGATTTCCGGCTTCCATTCGCTCATCTCCAGCGGCACCACGCCCAAGCTGATCGAGAAGGAATGGCACGCGTGGCCGGTCGGATACGGCGCGATGGCTTTAGAAAGCTTTGTCGCAATTATGGCGATGATTGCCGCCTGCGTGCTCGAACCGGGCGTTTACTTCGCGGTGAATTCGCCGGCGGGCATCGTCGGCGGAACTGCACAACAGGCCGTCGCCACCATCAGCGGCTGGGGTTTCCCCGTCGGGGTCGAAACCATGACGTCACTCGCCAAGGATGTCGGCGAGGAGTCTCTTTTCTACCGTACCGGAGGCGCTCCGTCGCTTGCGCTCGGCATGGCACACATTTTTGCCAACTCAGGGGGCGGCCGAGCGTTTCTGGGCTTCTGGTATCACTTCGCGATCATGTTCGAGGCGTTGTTCATCCTCACTGTGATCGACGCCGGCACGCGCGTGGGACGGTTCATGTTGCAGGATCTGCTTGGCCACCTCCATCCGAAGCTGGGTAGGTCCTCGGGCAAACTTGGAGTCATTGCTACCTCGGCCATTATCGTCATGGCTTGGGGCTATTTCCTGGTACAAGGGGTACGCGATCCGCTGGGCGGCATCAATTCCCTTTGGCCACTGTTTGGCATTGCCAACCAGTTGCTGGCGGCGATCGCTCTCTGCGTCGGTACGACGATTCTGGTGAAGATGCACGGTGCGCGATTCATGTGGATTACTTGCATTCCGCTCGGCTGGCTCGTCGTGGTCTGCTACACGGCCGGTTTGCAGAAGATCTTCTCCGATTTGCCGCGCGTCGGCTTTCTCGCGCAGGCTAGCGCCCTGGAGGCCGCGATCGCGGCGGGGAAGGTGCCTGCTGCGCAGGTCGCCTTCACACAGACGCAGATCTTCAACAACCGCTTGGACGCCGCCGTGTGTGGCATCTTCCTCGTGCTCGTTACCCTGATTCTTCTCGATTCCGTCCGCGTGTGGACCCGCTACATCTCCGGAGCGGAACCGCTGCTCATGCCCGACATACCCATGTCGCCGATGGGAACGCCCGGTGGTGCCACAGCGCGTGCCACCTTGCGCGGGCTATTGGCCGAACTGAGCTCCGAGGCCGCTTATGCACGGCACCTGCTACGCGGGGCGCGGCTGCATTCGCCGGCCGAATGGCGCCGCTTTTTTGACCATTACGCACAACGAAAATATGCGAGGGCGAAATGTTGCTGACACGTAGAATGTTTGCGCCGCTTCTGGCCGCGCCGCTCCTCCGTGGTGAATCCATCCAAGGCTGGACCGTCGAGGATGGCCCTGAATCGTCTTTCTATCAGAAGGACGGCGTTATCCACGCCACGCCTGCCGCCGAGTTCCCGGCGTGGCTTAGGAGCGCGCGCCAGTATGAGAACTTCGACCTGTCGTTGGATTGGTTCAGCAAGGGCTGGATGGACGGCGGCGTGTACTTCAGCGCGCCCGAGCACGGGATCCGTTCCCGCTGCGGTTTCAAAATATCGCTGTTCCATCAACTCGACAAAGTCCCGCAGACCAACTCCACGCACAGTATCTTCCCGACGATCGCGCCCAAGCTGGTGAACGTTAAACCGGAGTGGAACACGCTACGCATCCGCATGGATTGGCCCAAGCTGCAGGTGTGGTCTAACGGCGAAGTCGTCCACGACCTCGACTGCGCTGCCCATCCCGAGCTGAAATGGCGTCTCCGCCGCGGCTACCTTGGGCTTGAGTCATTGTCGTATCCGCATCGCTGGCGTAATTTCAAATTTCAGGAGTTGCCCGCGAAGGAGAAATGGGATTCCCTGTTCACCTCCGCGGCTGACCTCGACAAATGGTCGCTCACGGAA
>DASRHX010000141.1:0-2382 GCA_035650295.1 Bryobacteraceae bacterium
AGATTGGGCGCTGAGTAATTACCCGATTCGCCGGTGGTCAGCTCGATGGTGGTGTTCGTTGCTTCGGAAGTCACTCGCACGAGCGCCTCAGGCACGACGGCGCCGGACTTGTCCGTCACCGTGCCGACGATGCTCGCCCTCTCCACTTGTGCGGCTGCGAAGAAACAACACACCGCCGCGAAAATTGCCACTCGAACGAACTGAGTTCTCATGATGGGCAGCATTATTCGACGCCGAGGGGTGTGGCGTCAAGGGGTGGGGAGGCCGGAGACCTGCGAACCCGTTTAATCTAGAAGCATGAACGGCCAGAAAGAAGATGCCTGGCGGGAAGCCATGCGCCGTTGCCACCTCAACGATGAGGAGGTGAGGATGGCCAAGGAGCTTGGCTTCCAACCAAAGTCGCTCATGAAGAACATTCCTTCGCGGTCCCAACAATGGAAGGCGCCTGTGAACGAATGGGTGCGCTCGCATTACGAAAGGAAGATCGGACGGCGCACGCCGCGCGTTGCCGCTCTGCCGTCCACAGCGCCGGAAGTGTCAGCGCAGTTGGGCGCAGAACGACGCAATGGCGCCGATCCATGGCCCGACAATCCGTACATCCCGGATCTGCCACCGCTCGATTTGGATGACCGAAATCTGGACGTCGAATTTGGTTCCTTTGAACGGCCCGAAGATGACGAAATCGACGAGCAGGAGGGCTTGCTGCTACGCCGCCAGCGGCTGTTTCGCTGGGCCGCTCAAGCGATCGCGATCGCGGTCAGCGAAATCCCTGAAGTCGAGAAGTTGGCGGCCTTTGGCGCTGCTTCGCAGCCGCTGAAAAGAGAGGCGCCGCGATTCCGCAGATTCCGGCGGCACCGCATCGACCTCCTGCACGAGTGCGCCGATCTTGACCTCGCCGTATGGCTGAACGATTTGGGCAGACTCAAACCGCTTAAGAATGCAATGGCCCGGGGACTTGAACTCACGCAGGATACGCCTTATGGGGGCGTGGCGCATCACCAGGTGGACATGCACGTTTTGGATTTCGCCACCGGTGAATACCGCGGGCGCTTGTGCATTTTCGGGCAATGTCCTAAACCTGGAAAGCGCGAATGCCAGGTTCCGGGTTGCGGTGCACAACCGTTCATACAGCAATTCCGCGACTACCGCTTTGACGTCGCGCGGTTCGCCAGCCAGCCCAAAGTAATTCTGTTCGACCGTTCCTCGAGATTTGTCGTTTCGCCGCCCAGAATCAATGCAAAGCTGCGGGAAGTCAGGTGGACGTTGCCACCCGCCAGTACGGACGACGAGTACTAAGCCAGCAGTTCCTTGATCACGTTGCCGGACACGATCGTCGGGCGTTCGGCGCGGCCGTTGTGCAGGTACGTGAGATTGATGTGATTCAAACCCATCAGGTGCAGAATGGTCGCGTGAATGTCGTGGACATGCGACGGGCGCTCGACCGCGCGCAGGCCGATTTCATCCGTGCTGCCGACGGTCTGACCGGCTTTGATACCGCCGCCGGCAAACCACATCGTGAAGCCCCATGGATTGTGGTCGCGCCCCTTGCCTTTTTCATTGAACGGCGTGCGGCCGAACTCGCCGCCCCACACCACCAGAGTTTCGTCC
Source organism: Bryobacteraceae bacterium (assembly GCA_035650295.1). GTDB lineage: Bacteria > Acidobacteriota > Terriglobia > Bryobacterales > Bryobacteraceae > JAFLBB01. Next base: position 1,609 of record DASRHX010000141.1, read on the forward strand.
AGCAAACCGCGGGCTTTTAAATCCGCGAGCAGTCCCGCGATCGGCTTGTCGGAAATCTTGCAATTCTTGGTGTGGTTCTGCTCCATGTCGACGTGGGCGTCCCAGCCGCTGCCGCTGCCGCAATAAAGCTCGATGAAGCGCACGCCCCTCTCCACCAGCCGGCGAGCTAGCAAGCAGTTCCGGCCGAATACCTCAGTGATCTCTTCGTCCATGCCGTACAGCTTCTTGGTCGCTTCCGACTCCTTCGAAAGATCGACCGCTTCCGGCGCGGCGGACTGCATTCGATAAGCCAGCTCGTAGGATTGAATGCGAGCTTCGAGATCGACGTCGGCCTGCTTGTCGCGCCCGAAATATCCATTCAGCGATGCGAGCAGATCCAGCTTCGAACGCTGCTGTTCGCCTCCGATTGTCTTAGGCGGAAGCAGATCGAGAATCGGCGGACCCTCGCTTCGGAACAGCGTGCCCTGATAAGTCCCGGGAAGGAACCCATTACTCCAGTTGTTCGGTCCGCCGAGCACTTCCTTGTCATCGCAGAGCACGACAAAGGCGGGAAGATTTTCGTTCGCGGCGCCGAGCCCGTATTGAACCCATGCGCCCAGTGACGGCCGCCCTGCGAGAATCGAGCCCGTGTTCATCTGACAGACGGAGCCCACATGGTTCAGCCCGTCCGCCTGACACGAACGCAGCACAGCAATGTCGTCGATATGCTGCGCGATGTGCGGATACCAGTCAGAGACCCACTGGCCGCTCTGCCCGTGGCGCTTGAAGGTCCGC
>DASRHX010000142.1:0-7614 GCA_035650295.1 Bryobacteraceae bacterium
TTGGCAAAGGGATCGCGAACGAGGATGAGAGCGTTGTTCACATCGCGGGATTGGGAGAAGTCACCTTGGCGTTCGAGCGCGGTAGCGGTGGAGCGTTGGGTAAGCACGGTGGGCACGGAGAGGGGCCAGAACTCCTGGCTCCAGAAAAAGAACATTTTGTCCTTTAAGCGCCGCGCCGCGCCGGGGAGGCGGACTGGGCCGCCGATGTTGTAGTTCCAGGTGTCGAACCGGTAGAGCGGGCGGCGGCGGCCGAGACGGTTGTTGAAGAAGTCGTTGGCATTGAGAGCTTCATTGCGTTTGTAGTAGCTCGTGAGTCCGTGGAACTCTTTGCTTCCGGACTTGGTGACGATGGAAACGTTGGCGCCGGACATGCGGCCGTATTCTGCCTGGTAGTTGGAAAGCAGCACCTTAACTTCGGCGACCGCATCCATGGAAACGGCCACGACGGAGTTGAAATTGTTGCCGATAGCGTTGACCGTGGCGCCATCGATGGTCAGGTTGTTCGTATTGCGCCGGTTGCCCTGCACGTTGAAGTTCCAGTTGACGGCGAGGTTTTCGGATTCGTCGAGGTCGACGACGCCAGGCAGAAGGGAGACGAGCGAAGTGACATTGCGGCCGCGGATGGCGAGGTTCTGCACCTGCGAACCGGTGAGAACGCCGGCTCGTTCGGCGGTTTGCGACTGCACTACGGCCGCCTGCGCCTCGACTTGTACGGAGTCGGTGACCTGGCCGACGGTGAGCTTCAGGTCGTTGAGGCTGACGGTTTCGGCGGCGGGGACGTTGATGTTCGTGCGCTCCAGGCGGCGGAAACCGGCGGCTTCAACGGCGAGCGTATAGGCGCCCGGTTGAAGAGAGCCGAAGAAGAAGCGGCCGGCGTCGTTGGTATCGGCGGAGCGTTCGGCGCCCGTGGAGTTGTAGCGCAAAAGGACGGACGCTTTTGGAATGGCGGCGTCCGAGGGATCGGTGACAACGCCGGATAGCGCACCGGTGATCGACTGTGAGTAGGCGCAGCAACAGAGCGTGAGCAAACCCGCCAAAGCTTTCATGCGCGGCATCGTATCACAGGGGAGTGTCGGGGTTGCCCGGCGGCTATATACTCATTCCGTGACTCGCCGCGACCTGATTCGGACCGCGCTCGCCGCCGCACCGCTGGCTGCCGCGCCGCCGCCCGCAAAGCCCTGGCCGTTGGGCATCAATACGTACTGCCTGCGTTTCCAACGCTGGACTGACCGGCGCCTTTTCGACTATTGCGCGGAGCAAAAGCTCGATGCCATCTTTCTGCAGGATTCGCTCGATCCAGAAGCGCAGAATCCGAAACATTGGGCCGAGGTGCGGGCGTGGTCGCGCGAAATGAATTTGCCGGTGGAGACCGGTGGCGGAACGATTTGGCCGAAGACGCCGGAGCATCGTGCTCAGACCGTAGAGGCGTTGCGCAAGAACATTGAGCGGGCAAAGGCGATGGGTTCGCCGCTCGTGCGGGCGCTGCTGGCGTCGGACCGCTATGCGATGCCGCAGGGTTCAGTCGAGCAGCATATCGAAACCACTGTAGGTGTTCTTCGAGAGGTGCGCTCGCAGGCGATGGACGCTGGGCTGAAGATCGGCATCGAGAATCACAAGGAGCTGCAGGCGTGGGAGACGCGGACGGTGATCGAAGCCGCGGGCAAGGAGTTTGTCGGCTCGTATCTCGACACCGGCAATCCAGTGTTCGTAGCGGAGGATCCGATGACGACGGTGGAAACGCTCGCGCCTTACGCGGTGACGTTCCATTTACGCGACTCGGTCGTCTATGAGCATCCCGACGGCATTGCCATTCAATGGGTGCCGCTCGGCGAGGGCACGAACGATTTCAAGGCCATTGTTGCGCGCGCGGCAGAACTGGCGCCTGCGAACGTGCGCATCTATTGCAAGCCGATCACAGCGCGGCCTGCAGTCGTACTTCCCGTGTATTCGGACGAGTTTTGGAAGAAATGGTTCCCACGCGCCCGTTCGCGCGATTTGTCGCGATTCCTTGCCATGGCGCGGCGCGGACGGCCATACGACCAACCCCATTTACTCGCGGATATCAATGGCGTTCGCGAGAAGTATATTGAGGCACTCAAGGTGCAGCAGTTGGAGCACATGCAGCGGAGCCTGGACTACTGCCGCAAGACGCTAGATTTGGGCGTGCGCTGGAGGGGGTGAGGGGGCGATGGCGAAGCGCGGCTGCCTTGCCTTTAGTTCTCAAAAATGAGAACCTGAAGCGGTAGCTTGGCGCATTCTGATCTCCATTTTTTCCGGAACGCGAAAGACGGCTCAGTGCCTCTCCTTGCATGGCTCGATGAGCTTCCTACGAAAGTGCGTGCAAAGTGTATTGAGCGGATTGACCGCTTGGGCCAGCTTGGACACGAATTGAGGCGACCGGAAGCGGACTTTCTTCGGGATGGGATTTATGAACTCAGGGCATCCCATCAAGGCGTTCACTATCGAATGCTCTACTTCTTCGCGGGGAGAGCGGTGGTGGTGATCTCGCATGGCCTAACAAAAGAGCGAATTGTTCCGCCGAGGGAAATTGCGCTGGCAATCGAGCGGAAAGAACTGGTGGAGTCCGATTTCCAAGCTAATACCTTTAAGCCGGAGTAGCAAAAATGGCACGCAGGCAATTCACGTTGGGGGCATCGCAATTTCTTTATGATCGCTATATCGCTGGCGACCCGAAGCGCGAGGCGGAATACGAAGAGGTAACCGTAAATGCGGAGATCGCACGCAAGATTTTCGATCTCCGAACGAAGGCGGGCCTTACTCAACAACAACTCGCCACGAGAATCGGCACGTCTAAGTCGGCGATTTGCCGGCTGGAAGACGCCGACTACGACGGCCACTCGCTCTCAATGTTACGCCGCATTGCAGAAGCAGTCGGCAAGCGCGTCGAGATCCGGTTCCTCCCGTCGAAGCCACGTAAGAGCGCGTAGCCACTCACCGCAGACTGAACGACAGAATCGTGTTGCCGGCGGCGATGGCGACGTATTGTGTGCCGTCGATGGAATAGGTCATCGGCCCGGCCTTCCATTGCTGGGCGGTGTTGAAGTGCCAGAGGAGTTTGCCGTTGGCGGCGTCGGCCGCAACGAAGGCGCCGTTGCCATCGCCATAGAAGAGCAGGCCGCCGGCGGTGGCCATGAGGCCGCTGGCGAGGATGCCGCCACCGACGTTGGGAATTTCGAACGCGGTTTTGCCGGTCTGAATGTCGAGGGCCTTGAGGGATTTTTCCGCACTTTCGCCGGGCACGCGGCGCGTGGCTCCACCGTAATAAGACTGGCCAGCTTTCCAGGATTCCGTGGCGAGGGAGTAGATGCTGCACGATTCGTCCGTGAACAGGTAGTAGTAGCCGAGGACAGGATTGAAGGCGGTTGAAGTCCAATTGGTTGCGCCGGCAACGGCGGGGCAGGTGCGCTGCCCTTCGGCGGTGGGCGCGTTGTTGGGAAGCAGGATGGGGCGGCCTTTGGAGTCGATCGCGCTAGCCCAGGTGAGGTTGCCGACGAACGGAGTACCTTGCAGGAACTCGCCCGTGATGCGGTCGAGCACGTAGAAAAATCCGTTGCGGTTGCCCTGCAGCAGTAGCTTGCGCGGCTTGCCGTGCCACGTGGCGTCGATGAGCATGGGCGTTTCGGTGGCGTCCCAATCATGCACGTCGTGGGGAGTGAATTGAAAGTGCCAGCGGAGCTTACCGGTAGCGGGGTCGAGCGCGACGACGGAAGCCGTATAGAGGTTGTCGCCCTTGCGGACGCCGCCATCGTAGTCGGGGCACGGATTGCCGGTGGGCCAATAAAGGAGTTTTGACTCCGAATCGTAGGTCCCCGTGAGCCACGTCGTGCCGCAGCCATGTTTCCAGGAATCACCGGACCAGGTTTCCGAGCCGGGCTCGCCGGGAGAAGGGACGGTCCAAAAGCGCCAGACACGTTCGCCGGTGGAAGCCCGGTAAGCGTCGAGGAAACCGCGCGCGCCTTCGTCACCGCCGGAGATGCCGGAGATGACGAGGTCGCCGACAATGAGGGGCGCGCCGGTGGCGCCGTAGTTTTCGCGCGAGTCCGCCATCTCGACATCCCACATCAGTTGGCCGGTAAGACGGTGGAGAGAGAGAAGGTGGGCATTGTCGGTGACAAGAAAGACGCGGTCGCCGAGGATGGCGACGCCACGATTGATGCCGCTGGCGGCGTCGCCCGCGAGGGAGGGAGTGCGTGGGCGGCTATAGTGCCAGATCTCGCGGCCATTACGCGCGTCGAGCGCATAGGCTTCGTTGACGGATGTGACGTACATGATGCCGCCGGCAACGATGGGAGTGACCTGCAGGGCCCTCGGCGCGCCGGGGAGCGGGAACATCCATTTCGGAGCAAGTTGTCCGATGTTGGACTTATTGACTTGATCGAGCGGGCTAAAGCGATTGCCGCTGAGTTGGCCGTGATAGCTGGGCCAGGAGCCTGATGCGGGGTGCGTGATTTCGCGGAATGAAACCCCGGCGCCCAGCGCAGCCGTGGTGAGGCGGTTTGGCGCTTTGGGATCGACGCTGAGGCGTGTGAGGTAGGCAAGCAGGTCGCGCGCTTCGGCGGGAGAGCCGGCAAACTTTGGCAGCAGCGCGGGCTCGGGCGCGACCCGCGAGATTTGGGTCTTGTCGAGCAGGTGAAGTCGGCCGGCGATATCGAGCAGTTGGAGATCGAAGGCGGATTCGTTCTTCGCAATGCCGCGAAGGGCCTGGCCGTTGCGAAGCGTGACGGCGACGGGACGGTAGGAGACGGCGGCGCGGCGGCCACGTCCGGCGCGCGGGGCGGAGGGCGCGCCGTGAATGCGAAAGGATTCTTCGATCTGCGTGGGCGTGCGGTCGGCGGCAATGTTCGAAAGGTCCGGACCGAGGATGCCGCCAAGGCCGCGCACCATGTGGCACGTGGAGCATTTACCGGCGCCAGCAAAAAAACGCTCACCGGCGGCTGTGTCGCCCGCGGTGGCTGTAGTGGCGGCGCGCGCGGCGGGCGCTTTGAGGAACATGACGTAATCGGTAATGAGATTCAGCTCCGCGTCAGGGAGAGGAAATGCGGGCATGGCGGCTTCGGGGATGCCCTTGCGGATGAGATCGTACACCGACTGGCGTGTGGTGACGCGAGTCCGGCGGACATTGAGGAAACCGGGTCCATGGCCACCGCCGCTGCCGTCGTCGCCGTGGCATCCGGCGCAGCGTGTGACGTAAGAACGCTTGGCGGCTTCGGGGGGCGGCTGCGCGTTGAGTGTGAGCGCGGCAAGGATGCCGGCGACAGCTAAGTGGCGTGCGAAGAGCATTCGCTCCAGCTTACCTGCCATCGCGGGCGAACAACAGGCGGTGCACAGGCGCGGGCATTTCCGAGCCGGCGCCCTTTACGCTCTTCCAGATGATTTCATTGAGCTCGCGCATCGGGGCCTTGTCGATTTCGTCGAGGTTCATTTCGAGCGAGGCGCGAGCGCCGGAGTCGGTGTCCTTGTTCTTTTCGTTGACGTCCCACTGCGGGGGAAGCGCTTTGTAGGGGCGAAGGTCCGCCGTGGTGCCGAAGGATTCGTAGAGGGGCATAGCCGCCGCGTCGTACTGGGTCATGGGAGGCAGGCCCAGGAGGAGTTCCATGGTGCGCAGGTAAGAGGACGTGGTGTAAAGGGTGGAGTCGACTTTACCGCGCTTCGTATAGGGACTGACGACGAGGCCGATGGTGCGGCGGGCGTCGACGTGATCGGAACCGTCCTGAGCGTCGTCCTCGATGATGAAGATAGCGGTGTCCTTCCAGTATTTGCTGTGGGTGACGCGTTCGATGAGCATGCCGACAGCGTGGTCGTTGTTGGCGACCATGGCGCGCGGAGAGAAGGCGCCGGGGCGAGTACCGGCCGTGTGGTTCTCGGGAAGCGACATGATGACGAGGTTCGGCAGGCGTTTGTTTGGGTCGCTGTCGTCGTAGTTTGCTTCGTAGGCGTCGAACTCGCGGATGAACTCGTGGACATTGTCGGTGTCGCGCATACCGGCGAGTTTGAATTTCGGAGCTACGTGCCCTAAAAGGCCACCGACACCTGGGGCGGCTTCCATGGTGGAGCCGTCGCTCGCCCGGGTAGCGTACTCGCCGTAGCTACGGTAAGTGAGCCCGGCCTTGGCGGCGAGGTCCCAGAGATGACCGCCGGAAGGGACGTAAGCCTGGGCTCGCGTGGACATGCTGTGGCCGCCGTACTGCGGTGGCCAACTCTTCTCGTTGTAGTCAGTCGCGATGGCGGAGGTGGACCAGGAGTGGCCGTCGACGCTGACTTCGCCGTCGCAGTAGAGGTTGTCGAGAAGAACCCACTGTTCGGCGATGGCATGGTGGTTGGGCGTGATCTGGCGGCCGAAGATAGTGATGCGTGGATCGCCGTTGCCTTGGGGAAGATCACCAAAAACCTGATCGTAGGTACGGTTTTCCTTGATGATGTAGATGACGTGTTTGATGGGGGAACCGACGCCGACGGTGCTGGGAACGATGGTAGGCGACTTGGCCGCACGAGCGGACTGGAGTTGCGAGTCCACATAGGGGACGTTCGCGTAGACCTGCTTGGTCCAGCCGGGAAGATCGGTGCGGAGGTTCTTGAGGGAGACGAAGTTAACGCTGCCCTTCTGGAGCGATTTCACGGAGCCGCGGCCAGCGCCGTTGCCGTCAGCGGCAAGGGGGGAGTGCGGGCCGCGCTCATTGGAGTAGCCACCCAAGCCTTTCGAATTGCCGACTGCGATGCGCGAACCGGAGAGCAGAGCCAGAGCGGAAGGATACCAGCCTGAGGGGAAAAAGCCGAGCACTTCGCTGCGCCCGGGCTTATCGACGGTAACGACAGCGACGGCGTTGTTATCGGCATTGGCGACGAACAGGAGCTTGGCCTGCGCGTCGAGGGCGAGCGCGTTGGGCGTGGAGCCCGGAGGCGCGTTGGGAGCGAGGGCGACGTTGATAGTTTCGACGAGGGTGCGTTTGGCCATGTCGATCACGGAGACGGTGTTGTGATTGCCGTTGGAGACGAACAGGCGGCCGTCCGGAGCGAGGACCATGTCGTTGGGGTTATCGCCGGCGGGAAGCGTGCCGGTTACCTTATTTGCGCTGGTGTCGATGACGGAGATGCTGTCGCTGGACCAATTGGAGACGTAGAGGCGGGCGCCGTCGGGGGAGAGTGCGAGATCGTACGGCGAGGCGCCGACGGTGATCTTCTGAACTACGCGTCCGGTCGTGGTGTCGAAGACAGCGACGTAGCCGGCTCCCGGGTCGTTGCCGCGGTTGGCGGCGTAAAGTAAGTTCTGCTTGGGGTGATGGGCGAGGCCGGTCCAATAAGTCTTGTTGGCGGGCGCGTCGTCCTTCCATTCAGCGCCGGGCTTATCGGAGAGGCGGCCGCCGGTTGCGTTGAACGTATAGATGGGAGCGACGGCCGGGTTCCTGCGGGACACGGCGTTGCCGCCACTGGCATATAGGCGCTTGCCGTCGGGAGACCAGGCGAGACCGAGCCAAGCAGAGGCGAGCGGAATGCGCTGGAGCACCTTCTCGGTGGCGGCATCCATGACGACAAGGCCGTGGGGATTGAATCCGCCGTGCGTGGCGACGAGCGTTCTGCCATCGGGCGAAGGCGCGA
>DASRHX010000143.1:0-3508 GCA_035650295.1 Bryobacteraceae bacterium
CCCAACACTTCAATGCGTTTTCCTTCGACACCCAGCCCAAAATCCGGCACGGTGATTTCGGCCAGCTCTTCGCGTGTGATCCCTTGCCCCGCGGCCGCCTCTTCCAGAGCCTCTTCCACCAACCGTTTTGCAGTTTCGTACTTGACGCGCATCGAGAGCTTGGCCAATTGGCTCACCGCCTCACTGCTCTCCATCACCGCCAGCACTTTAATCGACGCGTTGGCCGCCTTCTGTGACACCGCGCCAACCATCGGGATCTTTCGCAAGCATCCCTCGGCGAACCGCGCCACCGCGGAGCATGTCTCCGCATCGCCGAACTCAGCCAGCGACCACAACAGACCGCGCTGATAATCGGCCTCCTTCTGGCACACCTGTTGATCGCGGTGTCCCGGTGTCGGCCCAATCGCCAACCATCGAGCCGCGGTTTCGCGAAACTGCTCCCGCCCGATCGCAGCAACCCGCTGCCCCGCCGCCACGCGCCATTTCTTCGAAGCTTCGCTGCCGCTGATCTCGCGCCCTGCCTCCAGCACCGCCTGCCAGCCTTCTGTTACATCCGCCGCGATCGCCTGCGACCACGGGCCTTCGGCGGCAAACTCGCTTCCTGCCTTTGGTCCGGCCAACAGATCGTCCAACTTCCGCGCCACATCCGATAAATACTGTCCCGGTTGCAGCGCCGATGATCGCCTCATCGTTTGCAGCGCCGAACGCAACTCCGGCGTCATTGCTATCCCCGCGGCCAGCCGGATCATCTGCGCGTACGGAAAGTAGTACGACCCGTTCGCGCCCATTCGCACGAGTTCGAGAATCTGTTCCGGCGTGAAGGGAAGTTTGCGCCGCAGCACAGCGCTGACCGGCTTGTCGAGAACCATCCCCGAGTTCAAATAGGCCCCGCCGCGCCCGTAGCCCAGGGTCGCCGCGGCCTTCATCACAAACTCCACAGCCTCTTCCGGCGACAGATCCTTCGCCTGGGCGGCGGCCCTATCGCCGTCTTCCAGCACCTTTTGGAAGCTTGCCGGCGAAGGCTCCAGCGTCTTGAAAATCTCCACTACCCGGTCCGCCAAGTCATCCTCCCATCAGAGGCAGCAGGCGCACGAACTCCACCGCCTTTGCCGCCTCCAAGTCGATCTCCTCATCCAGTGTCTCGACCTGGCGCCCATTTACGAATACGGCAAATCCCTTAGCTTCGAAAGCGCGAAATGCCCGGTCCACCTCTTCGCTTGCGTCCAACTCGCGCAGCCTCTTTACTCGATAGCCGTTCAGCACACGCTCGCACTCGGCTGGCGCAACGAGTCCGTGATAGACATCCGGGCGATTAGCATTGAACGCTGCCACCTCGCGTTCCACTCGTGCCTGAATGATCGTCCGCAGCGTCAGCCGGAGCGCCGGCGCACTCCAATCCTGTACGCTCTCGCCGCCGCCCATCATGGTGTCCACGAGCCGAACCGGATATACGCTCATTCCGAGTAGTCTAAACTGTCCCCATGCGCGCTTCCATCCCTGTTCTCGCTGTCCTCGTGCTGGCATCTTCCGTACATGCTCAAACAAAATCGCTGAAGCTCAACACCGCTGCCGGCCTTACGTTACACAACGCCGCGGCAGCGCCGGTGAAGTTCAAAGGAAAGAGCGCGATTCAGCTCATGATTTCGCCCGAAGCCGCCGCGCGACTGGAATCGCCCGCTCCGCCGCCACCCGCTGAATCGAAGAAAGGTGGCACGAAAAAAGCCGCGCAAAAGAAAGGGTCCGTACCACCACCGCCAGCCCCGAATCGTGTAGACGTGCTTGCGCTGGTGGATGGCGTTGAATTTGGCAACGGGACTATCGAACTCGACCTCACCGGTGAGCCAGGACCGGGAGCCGGAGGCGGCGCGCGTGGTTTTGCGGGCGTTGCCTTTCGCGTGCAGCCCAACCGGGACACTTACGACTGCTTCTACCTCCGCCCCACCAACGGCCGCGCCGAGGATCAGGAGCGCCGCAATCACACCGTCCAATACATCCACCACCCCGCATTTCCGTGGTTCAAGCTGCGTGCTGAGACGCCGTCGAAATATGAGTCCTACGCCGACATGAACCCCGCGGAGTGGATTCACGTCAAGATCGACGTCGATGGCGAGAAGGCTCGTCTCTACGTGAACAAGGCGAGGCAGCCAACGCTACTTGTCAATGATGTGAAATCGGGCGCTACCGGCAAAGGCGCGGTCGCTCTCTGGATCGAGGGCTCCACCATCGCCCGCTATGCGAATTTGAAAATCACGTCACGCTAGGGTCCATTTAGTACTAGTTCTATGCAGTCCGGCATTTGTGGGGTATCATTTTTAGCCTAGCCAGTCTCGGAATTAGACCGCCCAGAGGCTGCAGAACCCAGACCCGTAGATAGGAGGAGTCAAATGAAGAAGCTAGTCGCGATTGCGGTCCTTTCGGCCTGCACCATGTTCGGCCTGCAAACTTCCATACCGACCGACAGTGACGGCCAGAGCCCCGTGCCCGAACCAGCGACCATCGGCCTGATGGCCGTCGGCCTGGCCGGAGTCGGCTATTCCGCATGGCGGCAAAAGAGAAAGAAGTAGCTCCCACTTTCTCGTCGAAACCATTTTCATTTCCATAGGCGTCCCGAAACCTGTCCTTGGCGAAAGGCTTTTGGGGCGCCTATTGCGCATAACCCAGCGCCTTCAGCCGCCGCAGCAGATTCCGCTCTTGCGGAATAACCCTCGTGACAGGACGCTGGCGCGTGCTGCGGGTAACCCAATCGCGCAGTAAGCCATCCATCTCGAGCGCCACGTCGGTATTGCTCGACCACAGATTCTTCGACTCCCGCGGATCGCTCACCATGTCATAGAGGTCGCGCCGGCCGCGGTTGGATTGAATCATTTTCCAGCGCCCCTTTACCAGGCCGCGTTCCAGGCGGTTCATCTTCGGGTTCACGCTGGTGTAGTTGATAAACGGGTACGACTCCATCACGATCGTGCGCCGCTCGCCGGGATCGCCCAGCGCCAGATCGACGCCGCGGATGTTGGCGGGTTGTTCTACTCCGGCCGCCGCGGCGATTGTGGAGAAGACATCCACCTGGCTCACCGGCGACTGGACTTCACGCCGCGTGTTCTGGCCCGGAAATTTCACGATCATGGGAATCGACGTCAGCTCCTGGCCGACCGAGTTGCCATGATCGAGTAGGTCGTGTTCGCCGAAGAGCTCGCCATGATCGGATGTGATGACGATCAGGCTGCTGTCGTACCAGGGCTGGCGCTTTAGACGATCCAGCAGCCCGCCCACCACATGATCGAGGTAGGCGATGCTCCCGTCGTAAGCCGCGTGCATCTTGGCGGCGTCCTGGGCCGGGACGCGGAAGCTACCCGCAAGCACCTCGCGCGAGAAGCTCAGGATCTTCATCTCATCGAACGCCTGGTCGTAAGAGGGATACCGCGCGCGGAACACGCTCCCTGACATCCATGGACGGTGGGCCTCCATAAAATTGAGAAACAGAAAAAACGGCTTCCGGCCCGTCTGCGCGGCC
>DASRHX010000144.1:0-2684 GCA_035650295.1 Bryobacteraceae bacterium
CTGCAAGCGGTTCGCGCCGCAGCTCAGAATCGCCGGGCCTATGTGCGCGTCGAGCCGGGACCCGGTGAACGCTTCGATGTGGACTGGGGGCACTTCGGCGCACTGGTGTACAACGGCAGCCCGCGCAAGCTGTACGCCTTCTGCCTGGTCGAGTGCCACAGCCGCAAAATGTATCTGGAATTTACTCACAGCCAGAGCTTCGAAACGTTCATCCGTTGCCATATTCACGCCTTCGATGCGTTCGGCGGCTGCGCTCGCGAAATCTGGTTCGACAATCTCGCGTCGGCCGTGGCCGAACACGAAGGCAACCTGGTTCGCTTCAACCCACGCTTCCTGGCTTTCGCCCGCGAATACGGTTTCATTCCCCGCGCGTGCCATGTCGCGGCGGCCTGGGAAAAAGGGAAGGTAGAACGAGCCATTGGTTATGTGCGCCAGAGTTTCTGGCCTTTGCGCAGCTTCGCAGATCTTGCCGATGTCAATGCTCAAGCCCAGCAATGGCTTCAGCAAACGGCGAACCGGCGCAAGCATCGCGAGACCGGCCAAGCTCCCGAGGAACGCTTCCAGCCCGAGTTCTTGCATCCACTGCCGGTGCTCGCCCCTGACTATCGCGATACCGCCGACGCTACCGTGCACAAAGACTTGCGTCTGGCCTTCGATGGCAACCGCTACTGTGTGCCGCCGCGCTACGTGGGTCGGAAGCTCACGGTCAAAGCGGACGCGTCTTCGGTCACCATCTACGAACAGTCCAAAGAAATCGTCTCCTACGCGCGGTCATGGGAACGCGGGCGCACCTTTGGAGCAGAACGTTTCCAGAAAGAGCTGTTTGCGCAACTAGCGGCGGCGCAGCGCTCCGCCGCTCAACAACGCCTGATTCAGATGCTCGGCCCGAAATCGGAGTATTACCTTCGCAAGCTCGCTGAAACCGACCGTTCCCTCACGCGTCAGGTCCGCGAGCTTCTCGAACTGGTGCGCGATTACGGTCCCGATGCGGTCGCCTCCGCGCTCGAGAAAGCTTATGCGGCGCGAGCATTCGGCGCGGATTACATCGCCAACATCCTTCGCCAACAGCAGGTCCGCCGCGATATTCAGCCGCCCTTGCGTCTGAAAGATCCGGAATTGAATGGACTCGCCACCGATCCGCTCTCGCTCATCGACTATGACGCTTTCATTCTTCGCCCTCGAAAGGAAATTCATGACATCGCTTCAAACGAAACTGGACCAACTGAGCCTGACGACCATGAGCCGGCAGCTCGATCAGTTCGTCGCTGACGCCGCTGCGAAGAATCTCAGCTTCACCGCGGCGCTGGAGGCGCTAACGGATCTCGAACTGGAGTCGCGCACCAATCGATCGATCGAGCGCCGCTTCCGCATGTCGCGCCTCCATGTCCGCTGCTCGATTGATAGCTTCAACTTCAAACACCATAAGAGCCGCATGGAGATTAAGACTCGCATCCTCCGCCTGCTGGATCTCGAGTTTCTCGCCAAAGGCACCAGCGTCGTTCTGATCGGCAATCCCGGCACCGGCAAAACGTTTTTGGCCAAGATCATCGGCTGGCGCGCCTGCCAAGCCAACCAGCGTGTGTTGTTCACGACGGCGATGGACATGTTGAATCAACTGCTCGCTTCGCAAGTCGATCACTCGCTCGTGCGCAAGCTGCGGGTCTACACCGAGCCCAAACTTCTCATCGTTGACGAACTTGGGTATTTATGTTTGGATCAACAAACATCGAATCTGTTTTATCAGGTTATCTCCACGCGCCATGGCGAGAAGCGCTCGACGCTGATCACAACCAACACAGCGTTCTCCGAATGGGGCAACATTCTCTACAACACAACCATCGCCACCGCTATTGCTGACCGCTTGGTGGAAAACTCCGAGGTGTTCCTGCTCGGCGGAGACAGTCTCCGCAAAGCCAATAAGAATCCCAATTCAAATCCGCCCGCCGACTAAAGCTGGCCTCGATCATGCGCCGCGCTGTGGCGATATCCCGAACCGGAGGAGTCCGCCGGGTAACCCCTCAACGGCGCTGACAGCGAGTGCGGGAGCTTGGCTCCCGCTCCCGCTTCTTGTCCCTGCCGCAATGTTCAACTTCAGCGCCAATCATCTGCTCCTTCTCTCACGGACCGAATATCGCTCCTGTGCCGTGCTGGTCATGAGAGATGACTCGACACGCCGTGTTTACCGGCTGCATGACTTCAGCAAATCCCATATCTTCACGCCTGGCCAATATTACTGCGTGTCTGGGAAGGTCAACAGCGCCGGCAAACTTTATCTGGTCGTCGAGTCCGTCAAGCCAGACGCCAAGCACAAGCTGGATTCCAATGCTCTTGCTCCTGTCGATGGCGCGGGAGGCATATCTATCGGATAGCCGAACTCCTGGCATCGAAAAATGCCGGTATGTGATCGCCCCAGTCACGATTCGGCGGTCGGCGCCGTAGTGTGCCCGGCGTCCTCTGCAACCCCTCCTGGCACCCCCTCATTCCGCCTGAATCGGCTCCCTTTTATCCCGGCGCTAACACCTATACCGCCAATTTTCATCATGAGTACAGTGCGGGTGGGCGTATTACCTTCATCTTCAGCGAAGTTAGTGAACACTCGGAGCCTGGAGCCGCTTCGTTTATCCGGCCAGTGGCATTTCTCGCATGTCTCGCTCGCCGGAACCAGGCGGTTGCTTTCGATTGCC
>DASRHX010000145.1:0-5488 GCA_035650295.1 Bryobacteraceae bacterium
CCTGAAGTTTGTAGCTTGCAATCCAGGCCTCGCGGACACGGTCCACCATCGGAACGCGCGTGGGAAAGATCTCATACTTCGTGAAACGCATTCTGCTGGCTGCGGACAGAGCTTCAGGTGCAAGCCCCGTCAAAGCGGCCCCCGCACCGAGCAGAATGAGTTCTCTTCGACTCGGTTGTCGCATTGGTCCCATATTCCGGTTTTCCATCGTCAGTACCTTCTGTCTCACATCGCGCCCCGGCCACTTGCACCGTTTCCAGCTAGTCCTCGATCACTCGACCAATGGTACGTGAAACAATTCAGTATGGTGCGCGTGCCCGACAGTATGCGCGACTGGTGAGCGGGGAATAATGAAGTGCTAGAGGTATCCAAATGAAAGCTTCGAAATACCTGATTCTGGGTGGCGGAATGGTCGCCGGGTATGCGGCGAAACAGCTTGTCGAGAGCGGCTTAAAGCCAGGTGAACTGACAATCGTGTCGGCAGATAGTTCGATCCCGTACGAGCGGCCGCCGTTGTCCAAGGGCTTCCTGGCAGGAAAAGACGCAATAGATACGATCTGGATTAGCGCTGAAGACTTCTATCAAACGCATGGGATCGACATTATGCTCAATTGCGAGGCGGATCATGTGGATCCGGCCCGAAAGCGCCTGCATTTGCGCTCCGGCGAGGAAATCGGATTCGAAAAGCTCGTAGTCGCGACGGGAGCTCGAGTCAGGACGTTGGACATTCCCGGCGCCGATCTAGCGGGCCTCTATTATCTGCGCGTTCTCGAAGACTCGAAGCGCATTCGTGACAGGGCAGGGAGCGCGAAACGCGCAGTTGTCATCGGCGGTGGATTCATCGCCATGGAAGTCACGTCCGTGCTTGCGCAGAAGGGGATCGAGGTGACCATGGTTCTGCCGGACGACAGGATTTGGAAGCGTTTTTTCACGGCGCCCATGTCCCGATTCTTTGAGGAATACTATGCAACGCGCGGAGTGCGGTTCGTCAAAAACACTAAAGTCGCGGCATTGACCGGCGATGGCGCCGTGGCGTCAGCCGTCATGACGAGTGGTGAGGTTGCGGATTGCGACGTGGTTGTGGCCGGCATTGGAGTCAGCCCTGTCACGGAGCCGCTCATCAATAGTGGGATTGAAATAACGGATGGCGTGGTAGTG
This sequence comes from Bryobacteraceae bacterium, assembly GCA_035650295.1. Taxonomy (GTDB): domain Bacteria; phylum Acidobacteriota; class Terriglobia; order Bryobacterales; family Bryobacteraceae; genus JAFLBB01. The sequence goes on from DASRHX010000145.1 coordinate 1,159, forward strand.
AACGAATTCCTTGAGACCAATCAACGGAACATCTATGCTGCCGGCGACGTCGCAAACTACTATGACGTACTGTTCGGCAAACGCCGCCGCGTGGAACATTGGGACAACGCGGTTTCGCAAGGTCAGCACTGTGCCCTGACTCTGCTTGGCGAGCGCACACCGTTCATCCATGTTCCGTACTTCTTCTCCGACGTGTTCGATCTTTCGTACGAGTTCTGGGGAGACCCTTCGGGGGCCGAAGAAATCGTCGAGAGAGGCGACTTGTCGAGCAGCAGCTTCAGCGTCTGGTGGTTGCGGCAGGGGAGGCTAGCAGCAGCCTTCGTCATGAACCGCCCGGCTGAAGAGCGTGACGCAGCCCCGCGATTAATCCAATTAAAAGAGCCGGCTTCCGCCAAAACCCTGCCGGGAGCGCGCTGACCCGCCTTCTAGTGCCGCAACCCGGGCGCCCTATGATTGTTTCTGAACCTTCGCCCAGGTGTCTCGCAACTCGACCGTGCGATTGAAGACGAGTTGCTTAGTCGTCGCAGAGTTGTCCGCGCAGAAATATCCAAGACGCTCGAACTGATAGCGGTCGCCAGGCCGGGCATTCTTGAGTGACGGCTCGGCCTTGCCGTGCAACACTTCGAGCGATTTCGGATTCAAATATATTGTGAAGTCCTGACCTTCCGGCGGCTCGTTTGGATCTTCATCGATGAACAGCTTGTCGTAGAGCCGGACCTCAACTGGAATCGCCTCCGCTGCCGAAACCCAGTGAATGGTGGACTTCACCTTCCGCGTTTGGTGGCCGCTGCGCGTTTCGGGATCGTATGTGCAGCGAATTTCCGCGATCTCGCCAGTAGCGGCGTCTTTCACCACATCCTGGCATTTGACGATGTAACCGTAGCGCAACCGGACTTCGGTGCCCGGAGAGAGCCGATGGTAACCCTTCGGCGGCACCTCGCGGAAATCATCCTGCTCGATCCAGAGGTCGCGGCCGAAGGGTACGGAGCGCGTGCCTGCCTCGGCGTCCTCGGGATTGTTAACGGCTTCCATGAGCTCCACCTGGCCTTCGGGATAGTTTGTCAACACTAGCTTGAGCGGGCGCAACACCGTCATCACCCGCAGGGCCGTCTTGTTCAGGTCTTCGCGGATATAGTATTCGAGCTTCGCGAGTTCCGTGATGCCATTCGTCTTCGACACGCCGAGATTGCGCGCGAAATTGCGTAATCCTTGTGGCGAGTAACCACGCCGGCGCATGCCGCTAATGGTAGGCATCCGGGGATCGTCCCAGCCCTCCACCACACCTTGCTGCACCAGTTGCAGCAGCTTTCGCTTGCTCAGAAGCGTGTACGTCAGGCTCAACCGGTCGAACTCGATCTGCTGTGGATGGAAGACGCCGAGTTGCTCCAGGAACCAGTCGTAGAGTGGACGATGGCTCTCAAACTCTAGCGTGCAGATTGAGTGCGTGATGCCTTCGATGGAATCGCATTGACCGTGCGCCCAGTCGTACATGGGGTAAATGCACCAATGATTCCCGGTGCGATGATGCTCGGCGTGCAGGATTCGATACATGATCGGATCCCGCATGTTGAGATTCTGCGACGCCATATCGATTTTGGCGCGCAAGGTACGCGAGCCATCAGGAAACTCCCCGTCCTTCATCCGCGCGAAGAGGTCGAGATTCTCCTCTACACTTCTCTCGCGAAAAGGGCTGTTCTGTCCCGGTTCCGTCAGAGTGCCGCGAGTCTCGCGCACCTGGTCGCCACTCAAATCGCAAACGAAGGCTTTGCCCTTTTTGATCAGCTCGACCGCCCAATCGTAGAGCTGCTGGAAGTAGTCGGATGCATAGAACAGCCGGTCGCTGAAATCACCACCCAACCATTTCACATCCTCGATGATCGATTCGACGTACTCCGTCTCTTCCTTGGTGGGGTTGGTGTCGTCGAAGCGCAAGTTGCATTTGCCCCCGAACTCTTCCGCAAGGCCGAAGTTGAGCATGATGCTCTTGGCGTGGCCGACGTGCAGGTAGCCGTTGGGTTCTGGTGGAAAGCGCGTATGAACACGTCCGCCATGTTTGCCGCTGGCGTTGTCGGAAAGAATCAATTCACGAATAAAGTGGGAAGGGGACGAATCGGCTTCGTTCATTAAATAATTCCTAAAGCAAAATCGAGACGGGTCAGCACGGTGTCACGTCCAAGCACCTCGAGCGTTTCGAAAAGCGGCGGTGCATTTTTGCGCCCGCACACCGCGACACGAATGGGCTGGAACATCTGTCCTGCCTTCAGCTTGAGTTCAGTAGCAGCGTTGCGAAGCGCCGACTCCAGTGTGGCGTGATCGAAGTCGGGCACAGCCGAAAGAACTTCCTTCGACTTGCGCAGCGCTTCCGCGGCCATGGCGGCGTCTCCCTTTTGGGGGATTAGTTCCGCGGGATCGTAGGAGCGAGGTTCGGTGAAGAAGAAGTCAGCGACAGTGCCCACATCGCGCAACAAACGGAGGCGCTCATGGAGGAGCGGAGCGATAGCGCGAAGCTTCTCCGGCGTGGCGTTGGCAAACCCAGCCTGTTGGGCATAGGGCATGAGTCTCTGGGCAAGTTCATCGACATCAAGGGAGCGGAGATGCTCGGCATTCAGCCAAACAGCCTTGGGATCGAAGGGCTCTTCGTCAGTGAAGTTGATTGTTGCGTTGCTTCGGTTGATGCCGTCGAAGGAGAAAAGCTCGACAAGTTCATCGCGCGACATCTTCTCACGGTCGTTCTTTGGCGACCAGCCGAGCAGGGAGAGGAAATTCACGAAGGCATGGGGGAGGAAGCCGGCGTCGCGATAGGTAGTCACGCTCACCACGGGGCCGTGGATGCGTTTGGAGAGCTTTGCGCCGTCGGGCGCCATTAACAGCGGCAGATGAGCCGTCTTCGGCACATCGACGCCAAGCCCTTCGAAGATCAGTACGTGTTTGAACGTGTTCGCCAAATGTTCCTGGCCGCGAAGGATGTCCGTGATGCGGAGATCGGCGTCGTCGGCGCAGGAGGCCATGTGGTAGGTCGGCATTCCGGTGGAACGTAGGAGCGCGAAATCCTCGAGGTCGCCCGTCGCCTTGCTCACTGTCCCATAGACGAGGTCTGATACAACCACTTCGCTGCGCGAGTCGCGCGGCACCCGGAAGCGCAGGACGAACGGCTCGCCGGCATTGGCTCGGCGATCGCTCTCTTCACGGGCGAGCTCGCGCATGCCCGGATTGAAGAGCCATCCTCCGGTCGAAGGCTCAGGTGCCGACGAAGCGGGTGTAAAGTCGCGATAAGCAAGCCCCTTTTCGAAAATGGCCCAGGCAGCCTTGCGATGGAGATCGAGGCGGTCGGATTGACGGTAGAACTCGTCCCAGCCCAGTTCGAGCCATTGGAGACCGTCGTAGATGGAATCGAGAGAGGCCTGTGTGTTGCGTTCAACGTCGGTGTCGTCGATGCGGAGAACGACGACACCGCCCTGGCGGCGGGCATGAAGCCAATTAAAAATAAAGGTTCGAGCGCCCCCGATGTGAAGGTAGCCTGTTGGCGAGGGCGCAAAGCGGACGCGTGTCATGCTCAGAACTATAAAGAATAGCTTACTGGCGCCCAATCGCGACGAAACGGGACCATTGATCAACTTGCGGCGGGCAGGGAAGAGCTGACGTCCCTGCGCGGCGAATACTACGCGAATTGGCGAACTCCGCAAAATGGCGCGGCCTATTTTCGTCTACCGGTATAAGAGAAGCGTATGTGCATCGGGCTGAGTTCTACTATGACCTGCTCTGCAGGACCGCGAAAGGCGTCGACATTTGGGAAACGACATACGTGCAGGTGATGCCCGATATAGAAGCGGTTGGCAAGTGGTTCCGCACGACCGCCATGCGCCCGATTCTCGACGCCTTGCCAAGAGAGGCGGATCAGGAACGCTTCGTTGCGGAATACGTGGAGGCGCTACGCGTTGAGCTTAAGACCCGTCCGGACGGTCGTATACTCTTTCCATTTGCGCGTCTGTTTCTAATCGCGAGGAAATGATTTCTTCGCGCGGGTGTCGAGCTCATGGATCGCCACAATTCTGTTTGTTACACTGACCCGCCATGAGGCCTCTATCGCGCCGCCAAGTCCTTCTAAGCTCAGTGGCCGTCCCGGCGGTTGCAGCCGAGTCGCCGGTGATCGACACTCACATGCACGTTTGGTCGATGGATAAGGCCCGGTATCCGTTTAAGCCTCCAGAGCCAAACTATCGCGCGCCGAAAGAGGACGGTAGCGTCGAAACCTACATCGAGGAGATGAAGAAGGACCGGGTGGATCTCGCCGTTCTGGTCCAGGAACGGTCTAGCGGCTGGAACAACAGCT
>DASRHX010000146.1:0-6816 GCA_035650295.1 Bryobacteraceae bacterium
AAGTAACAGATGCGCCCGATCTCCTTTGTCATCCGCACGGTCACCCACTCCCAACCCTTGCCGCTGGGAACGAAATGCTCGCTCTTGTGATCATCCGTGACCACGGTTACGCGCAACGGCGCTCGCTCTTTGATCGTCTTGTCCGTCTTCGTGCCGCGGAGCCGCACGTGCACCCACAGCTTCGACAACGTGAACTTCTGCGATGTGTACGAACCCACGAACTCCGTCGCGCCATTCGCATCCGGGACGCCCTGCACGATCCAGCCATCCGGCATTCCCTTTCGGAAGTTGGCAAAGACAACGTCGCCCTCGCGCGCACCGATCGTGTCGTTCCGCATCTCGACACGCGACACCTTCGCCGCCGCCTCCGCGATCTCCCGCGCCCGCTGAGGCGAATCGATCACCGCTTCCTGCATCGACGTGCTGTGCAGGTAGCCTGCCAGCGAATAGTAATCCATCGTGGGAATCGGATCGAACTTGTGATCGTGGCAGCGCGCGCACGCGACAGTAAGGCCAAGGAACGTTTTCCCCATTACGTCAATCTGGTTATCCACTTGGTCGGTTCGCGACTTCACCGAATCCACGGCGCTGTTCAGAACCTCGCCGAACCAATAGAACCCAGTCCCAATCGGCGACTCAAGAAATGACCCATCGCGCGACAATCGCTTCACCGGCAACAGGTCGCCCGCGATATGCTCGCGCACGAACTGATTGTACGGAACGTCGTCATTGAAGGCGCGAATCACATAATCCCGATACTGCCAGGCGTCGAGCTTGTCGTTGTCGAACTCGTGGCCGTTGGTTTCGGCGAAGCGAACGAGGTCGAGCCAGTGGCGCGCCCAGCGCTCGCCATAGTGCGGAGAAGCGAGTAGGCGTTCGACCACGTTCTTGTCCGCGTCCGGTGACGTGTCGTCCAGGTACGCAGCTAATTCCTCGCGCGTCGGAGGAAGACCGATTAAGTCGTAGGTGACGCGCCGCAACCAGACGCGCTTCGACGCCGGTGGCCCCGCCGCGATCTCGGGACGCGCGGCCGGCTTCACCACTTGACGGAACGCCCAGTGGCGCTTGCCGCGTTCGAGGTCGAGCGTGCGGCGTGCTGCGGGAGCGGCGCCGGTGCGCGGATCGGGCGCGCCCATCTCTACCCAACGACGCAAGTCTACAATTTCCCCATCGCTCAACTTGCCCGTCGGCGGCATGCGCAGGTCCAGGTCTGTGTAGGAAACGGCCTTCAATAACCGGCTGTCCTGCACATTGCCGGGAACGATGGCCGGCCCAGAATCGCCGCCCTTCAGCATCCCTTCGCGCGAATCGATGCGAAAGTGTGCCTGCACCGGCTTGGCCTCGGGACCATGGCACCCATAGCATTTGCTGGCGAAGATCGGCCGGATCTTCTTTTCGAAAAATTCGAGGTCTCGCGCAGTTTGGGCAGACAGAGTCCCGGTGAGGGAGAGGACAAGGGCCCATCGCATGGCCACTATTTTAGTGCTGCTTTGAGTAGTGCGAAACAGCCGTAAATATGGCGAAAATCTCAACGCGCGTCGCTTGGTCCTTTTCGCATGAACAAGATGGGCCAAGACGCCGTATAATAGGGAAGTTACACGCGAGGTGCCAAGCACCTCACCAAAACATGACAAGCGCGCCGGTTCCTCTAGCCCTTTTTCTGGCGAGTTCTCTCACCGACCAGATTTCGCGTTCGCTGTTTGATGATACTTTCGCGGGAATTCACCAGTTGGCTTGGTTCGACTACGCGCTTCTCGTTCCTTACTTTCTCTTATTGACGTTTCTCTCGTTCTACGGTTTGCACCGATACGAGATCATTCGCGGTTTTCGTAAGTATCGCAAGAACATACCCACCGAGCCGCCGCACCGCTTCGCCGAACTGCCGCGGGTCACCATTCAACTTCCGTTGTTCAATGAGCGCTTCGTGGTGGAGCGCTTGCTCGAAACCGTCACCCAGGTCGACTATCCTCGGGAGCTGCTTCAGATTCAGGTGCTCGACGATTCGACGGACGAAACACACCCCTTTACCGAACGGCTCGTGAACGAGTATCGCGCACAAGGCTTTCCCATTGAATATCATCACCGCACGAATCGCCATGGCTACAAGGCCGGTGCGCTCGAAGAAGGGCTGAAAACTGCCACCGGCGAGGTCGTAGCTATCTTCGATGCCGATTTTGTGCCGCCGAAGGACTTCCTGCAGCGTACGATTCATCACTTCGCCGACCCGCAGGTGGGCGTGGTGCAGACACGCTGGAGCTACCTGAATCGCGACTACAACACCCTCACGGAAGTCCAGGCAATGTTGCTGGATGGCCACTTTATTCTGGAGCACGTGGCGCGCTCGGGACGCGGTCTATACTTCAATTTCAATGGGACGGCGGGCCTGTTGCGACTTGCCATGATCCGGGATGCGGGCGGCTGGCAGCATGACACGCTTACCGAAGATTCCGATCTCAGCTACCGCGCTCAACTGAAGGGTTGGCGGTTTGTCTATCTGCCCGATGTTGAGTGCCCAAGCGAACTGCCGGTCGATCTCCAAGGGTTCCAGGTGCAGCAATTCCGCTGGGCGAAGGGGCTGACCCAGGTTGGCCTGAAACTACTGACCGACGTGATGCGCGCTCCCGTTTCGCGCCGCGTGAAACTGGAAGCGTTCTGCCACATGACGCCGAACATCGCCTATCCGATGATGATCGCCGTTACCGCGCTCATGCTTCCGGTGATGATCGTTCGTTTCTATACCGGGTGGCATCAACTGGTACTGATCGACTTGCCGTTCATGCTGACCAATTTCTTCAGCGTGTTCGTTTTCTACATCTACACGCAGTACGAGCGGCGCGAAGGCAGCGTGTGGCGCGCCGTGCTTCACATGCCGGCTCTCCTGTCGGCGGGCGTGGCGCTCACGCTCTCCAACACCCGTGCCGTGATCGAGGCCCTCATCGGCCACCAGACGGCCTTCGTGCGCACGCCCAAGTACGCCATTACCGGGAACGAAAAGAAGTCCAACGTTCCCGCGAAGTACCGCTCGAAGGTGGGCTGGCTCCCTTGGGTTGAATTTGCCCTCGGAACTTATTTCCTGGTGATGATCATCTATGCGATTGACACCTACAACTTCATCGCAGCCCCGCTGCTTCTCATGTTCGTAGCCGGCTACTACTGGTCTGCTTTCTCCAAGCTCCAAACCGAGCTCAAACAGCGCCTCGCCTGGGAACGGGCCCGCAAACTCGCCGAACAGGCACAATAATCTCCCTGCGTCCGACTTTTTTGCTCCGCCACGCGTCTCCTCAAGCAGCGGATATGATGATCTCCATGGTGCGTCTCTTTGCCCCAGCGCTTTTGGCCGGATATCTACTAGCGGGCTCCACCGCACACGCACAAGCCCCGAACGCGGAGCTCTCCTCGGTGCAAGTCATCTACGTGCTCCCGATGGGCAGCGGAATGGATCAGTTCGTCGCCCACCAGGTGGCGCTCCACGGCCTGTATGAGGTAACAACCGACCCCAGACAAGCCGATGCGTTTCTCAGCGACTTTGTTGGCACGACGTTTGAGACCCGCGTCGACGACCTTCTGAAAGCCGCCCGCGACAAAGCGGAAAAGGAAGCCGAGGAGCTAGCCAGGAAAGAGGCCGCAAAGGCTCCCAAACCGAAGGAAAGCGACAAGGACAGCAAGGATAAGCGGGAAGAGACAGATGACTCCCGTTCCGGCGAATTCCAAATGGCCGGCGACGCTGCTCGCGTCCATTCCTTCAGCCGCGGCAGGGGCAACATCTTCCTGGTTGACGCTAAAACCCGGCGCGTTTTGTGGACCGGGTTCGATGTCCCCAAGAACACCCGTCCGGGCGAGCTTCAAAAGTCCGCCGAACGGCTTGTGAGCAAGCTGCGCAAAGAAAAGACGGGGAAATAGCCGCTCACTTCCGATCCGCGAGCACGGTATTCTCGGGATCGAGTGTCACCTTCAGCGGCGGTGACTTCAGCGAAAGGGTTTTAGTCACCGGTTCAGCGCCTGACTGCAGCCAGATCACCTGAGGCTTCAGCCGCGCCACTTCCACCACTACTGGCACAAGCGTACCAAAGCTTTCCTCGACGCCGGTCTGCGTAAGCGTCAACTGCAGCTTCAGTGCGGGAGCCCTGCCAGTGAGTTTCTGGGTCAACGCGAGGGTGGGGATTCCCGTTCCTTCCACCCAACTCTCGAAAAAGCCCTCCAACTTCGGATCGGGAGAATCCTTGGGCAAGTAGCTCGCCGCCAGCTGGCAGAACTGTTCGGCCGTGACAGCCTGGAAACGGTTGCGCTTGGCGAACTCGCCGAGCACGGCGCGGAAGTTTGCATCGCCCAGGCGTGCGCGCAGCATGTGCAGAATCCACGCCCCCTTGTCGTAGACGATGTTGCGCCAGGCGCCCGGATGCTGCGAGCTCTGCAACCGCAGGCCGAGCCGGATGGGTCCCGCGGATTCCACGGTTTTCCCTTCGTCATCCTTGGCAAGCAGCATCGTTTTATACTCGGCCAGCACGCGCTGCATATCCTTTGGGCCCTTCTTCTTTTCGAGCGCCATCAGCGCAGAATAGTTCGCCAGCGCTTCCATCAACCAATCGTCCTGCTGCGTGACGGAAGTCACTACATTGCCCCACCACTGATGTGCAGTTTCGTGTGCGTGGAGCAACTCGTTGAAGAATAAATTGCTGTTACGATCCGAGGATATTGCGGGGCGGTCCTTTGCATCAAGATAGGTCAGCGTGGAGATGTAAAGCAGGCCTGGAAACCCCTGACCGAACCGGCCGGGAATCGGCGAAACGAGCAGGTGAGGCATCGCGGGCGGCCCAAAATCCTTCGTGAATTCGTCGAAGGCGGAAGAGATCTCCCCGGCCAGCAGTTGCAGGCGGGCCAGGGGATTTGGCGGCACCGAGGGAATCGTGAACACTTCCTGCCGTTGCGGGGTGCGCGACCGGGGAAATTGTACGGGCGGCGGTTGCATGACAACTTGCGGAGGCAGCTGCAAGGCCTTCTCGGCTTGCCGGTTGGCGAACACTTCCACCGACAGCGGTCCTTTGTTCACGCGTATCGATTCGTACTGCCCAAGATTGAATCCGGCCAGGCGAATGGGTTCGCTTGGCACCCGCCTTGTGGTGCGGAGGCCGCCTTCGGTTTTGTCTTCCTTCAATTCGCCGGGGAACAGCAGCTGCAACTGGGCGGGGTGGATGAAGGTGATGTCGTGGCGCGCAAACACGAATCCCGCGCGGGGATACCAGTTGGTGCGGGCACCGACGAAGTAGACGTTGTCGCCCGCCTTCTGGATGACGCGGCCTTCGTGCTCAAACTCAATTTCATAGGCGGCTCCCGCCTCCATCGGCTGCGTGGGAGCGACCAGAAACACGGCCGACCCATTCCCACGCAGAAGGTTGGCGCGCAGCGATTCACGGGCAAGCACCTCAGCCGGTTCGCCGTTGATGCGCACTTCACCCACTTTCATCTGGGCGGAGATTTCGAAAGCCAGCATCTTCAGTTTTCGTGCCGGAACGATCGTGGCGCGCGTCGCGGCACGCAGTTGGAGGTTTTCATCGAGCACGGCTTCGATGCGGATGTTGTCCATCTTGAATGGGGACGGTGAGGCCTGCTTTTGGCCCATGCGGTAGGGCCGGGAGTGAAAGGTGGTCCAGATGTCGTAGAAAGGTACATTCTCGCGGTAGACAAGTTGTCCGGCATAGATCTGGTCGCGCGCTTCGGGATCGTTGAATAGGTCGAAGTTTCCCAGCGTTCGCCCGTTCACGCCCGCGTAAAAGAATCCACGCTCGAGCGGCGTGCCGCCATAGACTTGTTCCACGAGCTTGGTGAGGAAGCTGGCCGACAGATTGGAGACGACCTCCTGCCACTTTTGGGCCAGCAGATGTCCCATCTCAGGACTCATTTTTGGCTCCCCTGATGAGGTGAGTGACTTGAGCAGGCGCTCGGCCGTGTCGTCTGAAAAGACCATCACCGCATGATGGAAATGCTCGTTCAGGTTGGGCGAGCCAGTGAACTTCGCCAGGGAAAGACGCTCACCTTTGGCGGGGGGCATGAGCAGTACTTCGGCGTCACCGCTCTCGGCGTCACGCTCGAATACTGCCGTGTGGATGCGCCCATTTACGGGCTTACCGAAGATCAGCCAGCCATCGGTGAAATAGAACCGCAGGTCCTCACGCGAGAAGGAGAGATCACGCGCGCGGTAGCAAGCCGCGGGGTCCAATTGCGGCTGGCGCAATCGATCGGCAAGTTCGCGGGCGGGTTCGGCGGCGGCTAGAGCGAAGACCGCGGCGAACATCCATAGCCATTTCACTCTCTCAGTCTAATGCGCTTGCTCGCCGAACACCTGCGCTTCGAACACATAGAGTCGGGCTTCCGGCTTGCGATAGGAGTCCCGCGGCAGGCCGGCCTTGAGTGAGAGGTTTTGAAGGAACTCCTCGCGCCCCCAGTTGTTTTCAAAGGCGATCTGCGGAAGAAGCAGGCCGCCGCGCTCGTTCATTGTGAGCACCGCCCCCATGCCGGGCTTCCATGCGCGCCAGTCGGCGAGACGCTTCATAGGCGTGAGCAGCGAGACTTCGAGCGTCACGGGCCCTTCGTCGGTGGTGAGAGGCGGAAAGCGCGGATCGGATCGTGCGGCGGCGAGGGTGCGGTCGGCCACGGTCGCCCATATGTCGGATCGCGCGGAGAGGGTTCCGACGCATCCTCGAAGTTGGCCGTTCTTCTTGATGGTGACGAAGGCGCCCGTGCGTTGGTTCAAGTCCGCACTGCTGGCTTCGAGTGCCGCCGGTTTCACTTCACTCAACGTGGCGCGGGCGTGGCGGAGCA
>DASRHX010000147.1:0-2927 GCA_035650295.1 Bryobacteraceae bacterium
TATGGCACGACTCTCGTTGGCAGCGACGTGCTGGCGATCCTGGAGGAGAGGCTACCAGCCCGGTTCGGCGGTTCACCCACCGACTACCAGTTGGTGGAGCACGATACCGGGTTACAAACTAACCTCATTTTGCGAGTGAGCCCTCGTGTGCGTGGGACTGACCTCGCCGACGTTCGCGAGTTCTTCCTCGGTCAGATCCGGGCGATGTATGGCGGCAGCCTCACCGTTCGCGATTGGGTCCATGGCGACGCCTTTCAAGTGGTATCCGCCGAACCGGAGGAAAACTCCATTGGCAAGATCCTACCTCTGCACTTGCTGGGCAGTGGAGAACGGCCAGCCAAAGCGGTAGCGCACTCAACCTCTTAGGAACGTATGGCTGATACGACTCGCACAGGGCTCAAACGCCGCACCTTCTTCTTCGCCTCGACCGGCATATGGGCGGCGTGCTCAAAGCCCCCGACGGGCAAAGCGCCGAGCAAGCTCGTCGTTTCCGTAGGGCCCTACCATACCATGGCGCCCTTCTACGTTGCCGTGGAAAAAGGGTACTTCACCCAGGCGGGTCTCGATGTCGAGATCAAGGTGCAACGGTCGTCCGCGGAGATGATACCGCTGCTCATGCAGGGAGTGATTGACATCACGCTGGCCGTGGGTACGCCGGGCCTCTACAACCTTGTCGCCAAGGGGGCGCCCATTCGCATCGCTGCCGCACGCGAACACCTCACCGCATGCCAGGACTATGGGAGCGTCTATGAACGTGCCGACCGTTTCAAAAAAGGCGACCAGGACCGGGCGGCCTGGGTAGGCAAGCGGGTCGGCATCCAAACCAAGGGTTCCATCGGCGACTTCACTCTCGACCGCTTTCGCAAACACATCGGCGCCGCCGATTCCGAAGTGACGCGCATCTACATGAACAGAGCGGAGAGCTTTGCCGCTATCCTTTCCGGCGGCATCGACGCCATGTTGAACGCGTTTGGCCTGCCTCCGGATTTCGGCACCGACTCTGTACGAATGCTCCGCAACCCCACGCCGCTCAGCCTGCTGGAGGGATACCAATATTCCTACATCCTCTTCTCCAAGAGGCTGCTCGATGCCGATCCTAAGTTCGGCGCCAGCTTCCTGCAACCTTACCTGAAAGGCTGCCACGAGTTCGTCGCCGGCTTCACACCCAAGTTCCTCACCAATTTCGCTCAATCGAACCACATCGACATGGCTAAATTGGACTCCGTCTGCCGCACCACTCTGGCTCTGGATGGCGCAATCAAGACCGCTGATCTACAAGCCCACATCGACTGGACCGTGGAGCGAAAGTACTTCGACAGGAAACTGGAAGCTACGTCGATGATCGATACCCGTTCGCTCGAAATAGCGCAAAAAGAAACAGTATGAAGAAGATCCTTGTTGGAGCCTGGGTGCCCATCTCCTTATTGATCCTGTGGGAGGCAGCGGTTCGCGCCCAATGGCTGAATCCGATTTTGTTTCCCACGCCCACGAGCCTTTTTGGGACATTCTCGCGACTGATCCAGCTTGGGGATTTGCAGCGCCACCTCTTTGCGACTCTGACGCGCCTTTGGCTCGCCTTCCTCATTGGCGGCATCAGCGGCGTCGCGTTCGGCCTGACACTGGGTATGAACTCGTGGATGCGCAAGTCGTTCAAGCCGATGCTCTCGGCCAGTCTTACGACACCAAAGGTCACCCTGCTGCCAATTTTCATGCTCTTTTTCGGAGTGGGCGAGACGTCGCGCCTGCTGCCAGTCATAGCCACCTGCTTCATCTTGTGCGCACTGCACGCGCACGATGCGGCTCGCTCTATCCACCCCACCTACCTCGACGCGGCGCGGAATTATGGCGCCCGCCGCTGGCAACTGTTTCGCACTGTCTATCTGCCCGCAAGCCTGCCCCGCATCTTCACCGGTCTCCGTGTCGGACTCGGCTATAGCCTCATTGTCACCATCTCGGCCGAGATGCTCGGAACCGAATCCGGACTCGGCGGCATGATCTGGCTCGGTTGGCAGACACTCGCAACTGAAAACCTGTTTGCGGGCGTGATCTGTACAACTATCCTGGGCTTCATTCTCCACTTTGGTTTGGAACGGCTGGAGAAAGTCATTATTCCCTGGGCAGCGGCGGGCGCGATGCTCGTCTTTCTCTTCGCCGGCTCACCTGCTCTTGCCCAAACCACCGGGGCCATCGAGGGCCGCGTCCTCGACCCTACCGGCACGGGTATTCCCGCCGTGAAGGTGCACCTCAAGGAGACCAACACTGCGCGCGATCGTCATTTCGAGAGCACCGAGGGCGGTTGGTTCCTTGCCACTGGGCTTGCGCCTGGCCTGTATCAGCTTGAGTTCACGCATCCAGGATTCCGTTCGCATCTCCTGCAGTCCATCGCAATCGACGCGGGCCGTACGGTTCGTGCCGACGCCCGCCTACTTCTCGGCGAAACGCGGGAAAGCGTGCAGGTAATCGCCGAGACTCCGCTCGTGTCCACAACCACCGCCGATTGGGGCAGCACGATCGCGCGCCAGAAGCTCGAAGCTCTCCCTCTCAACGGTCGCGATCTGTTCGATCTGGCCGCTCTGGAACCAGGCACAGTCCTGGCGGTGGCGACGCGGCCCGGTATCGAAATCGGGCTGGGCCTTCACCTCGCCAGTAATGGCGCACGGCCCAATCAAAACAGCTTCCGCATGGATGGCGTCTACATCAACGACGCAGGCGGCATGCCTCCATCGAGCGCCGCCGGACGATTGCTGGGCATCGAAGGCGTCCAAGAGCTCCGACTCGTCTCAAGCCCGTTCAGCGTGGAGTACGGCCGCAGCGCGGGCTCGGTTCTCACTGCGGTTTCCAAGTCCGGCACCAACCAGTTCCATGGCTCCGCTTATCACTTCTTGCGCAACAACGCGTTGGATGCCAAAAACTTCTTTGACCAGAGC
>DASRHX010000148.1:0-5254 GCA_035650295.1 Bryobacteraceae bacterium
GGGACTGGGGCGAACGAGCTCGATATTTGCTCCACAGTGAGGGCGAGCATGGCGGGCGTGTCCGCGGGCAGTTCTACGCGGCTTCCGACGGTGACAAGTAGCGAAAAAGGGATCAGAAACTTGAGCGATGCCGTTAACCAAAGCCAATATCGAATTTCCGCCCGGTTGCTTCTGAGTGCGAACGCCGAGGCTGCCACCAGGACGGCGAACAATGTCGATTGCCAGAGATGATTCGTGACCTCGGTCATAAGCAATCCCTACTTGTTCTTCCTGGGCTCTTTTCGCGCCAGATCCTTAATCAGTTTTTCGGCCTCGTGCACATCGTTCATGGTGAGTTTCCCGGACTCGACCAGATGCGCCATTACAGGCTGTGTGCGGCCGCCGAAAAGGCTAAGCAGGTCGTCGATCAGCCGCCCGCTGGCAGCCTCACGGGACACGACGGCTTCGAAGATGTGAGCGTTGCTGATCTTCTTTGCTCGCCGGACGGCACCCTTATCTTCGAGACGGTAGACGGTCGTCTGGATCGTTGTGTAGGCGGGCCGGTCGCGTTCGGGAAAGGCCTCCTGAATTTCTCGAATGGAGAGAAGCCCGTGTTTCCACAGGGCGTCCATGATCTGGAGCTCAAGTTTGGTCAGTTTGGGAAGCGCCATTTTACGTCTACTATACTCGTTTGTAAGACTACTATGCAACCTGTTTGGTTAGCCAGCCTGCTTAACTTTTTCGAAAGTCAAATTGGCATGCAAAGTGCAAGTGGGACATGCGACGTGGGAACGACAAACATTGCTAAAAGCGGGAAAGAGCAGGATCTGATTTGGTTCCGTTGTTACCGCTCTACAAATTGCAGGCGTCGCCCTCGCCATTACGGTATCGAGGGCTCGCTTCTCACTCCTGCTCTAATGGGGCGGGCGAGCGCTTTCAGCCTATTGGGGAATTGCTAGGAGAACAATAGTCCAGTACAGGAACGTATGCGGATCTGCCCTCTCTGCCGTTCAAATTGCCTCGTGCCGCTGGTCACACGGGGCGAAATAGCCAGAGAGATTCGCATCCGAGAACGCTTCGTTCGCTCTCGCTTCGACTACGGGCCATCCCGCGCAGAACTGATGGACTTGACGGAATTCATGCATGGCGGCGATGGGATTCTCGCCGAATGTGCCCATTGCGGCCTCACCGTCCGTCTGGAGGACGGCTCAGGTCGCTATGAGGAGGACATCTACGATCCCGGGCTTCTCGAGATTCTCTACCCAAGATACCTTCATGCATTTCGGGCAAAGGAGAGTCAGTACCGGCCACTGCTGCCGACAAGAGCCGATGTGTTGGAGATTGGTAGTCACTTGGGCTCGTTTCTTCAAGCGGCGGAAGAGTGGGGATGGAGGCCGCGTGGCTTTGACATCGGCCGCCAGACCAGCCAGTTCGCTCGACGGCGCGGGCTTTCGGTCGAGCGAGAGTTCATCGAGGACGCCAGACTGCCCGCGCAGAGCGCCGACGCTACCTTTGTGTGGAACTGTTTCGAACAACTTCCGGACCCCGGCCGCACCATCGCAGCCTGTTACGGTCTGGTTCGACGCGGCGGTCTGCTGGTTGTTCGCACGCCAAATGTGGCGTTTTATCGCAATCTACGACCGGCGAACTCCGGCTCCGGCACCTCCGCAATCAGATCCCTCGCCTACAACAATCTGCTTGGTTTCCCCTACCTTGCGGGATACAAGCCCAATCAGTTGGCCTCTTTCTTGAGCGAGCATGGCTTTCAGCCGGTCACAGGCTTTGACAGCACACTGCTGACGGTCCCCTATCCCGAAATTCCTCCCCGACTTCAACGCGAAATCGAGAAAACCCAATCTTCCCTCACGCTCGCCTGCGGAAAAGACACCGCCCTGCTGAGCGGACCGTGGATGGAGATCGTCTGCCGCAAAGTGGATTAGGTAACGCCTACGTCCGTGAAGTGTCTAACCAAGGTCGGTCATTCATTCGGAAGGAGTGCAACCATTGGCACAAACAGCGGCCGGAGTCCTGATCGATACGTTACACCGTTGGAACGTGGAAGTTATTTTTGGCCTCCCTGGTGACGGTATCAATGGCATTATGGAGGCCCTGCGGCAACGCCAGGATAAGGTTCGGTTCATTCAGGCGCGGCATGAAGAATCCGCCGCGTTGATGGCATGCGGCTACGCAAAGTACACGGGAAAACTCGGGGTTTGTCTGGCGACTTCCGGCCCGGGAGGCATTCATTTATTAAATGGCCTGTACGATGCCAAGCTGGACGGCGCGCCCGTGCTGGCAATCACGGGATTGCAGTTCCACGATCTCATTGGCACCTACACACAGCAGGATGTCGCGTTGGACAAGCTCTTCATGGACGTCGCAGTTTTCAATGAGCGCATCATGGGTCCGACACATGTCGAAAACATAGCCGAGCTGGCTTGCCGGACCGCGCTTGCCTACCGCGGGGTTTCGCACATTGCATTTCCGGTCGACTTGCAGGACAAGCAAGTGGATTGGAGCCAAGGCTCCAAGAGAAATATCAAGCACCATGTCTCTTACGCTCAAACGCTGGCCATGCGTGCGCCCGCTCACAATGATCTTCAGCTAGCGGCCGATATATTGAATCAGGGGAAAAAGGTGGCAATCCTAGCTGGGCAGGGCGCCATCGGAGCGGCCAGCGAACTGGAGCTAGTCGCTGAAAGGCTGGGCGCGCCCATCATTAAGGCGCTGCTGGGCAAGGCGGCAGTGCCCGACGACAGCCCCTATACAACAGGCGGAATTGGCCTTCTCGGAACGGCGCCTTCGCAGGATGCGCTTGAGCACTGCGACACGCTTCTGATGGTCGGCACATCGTTCCCCTATATCGAGTACCTGCCCAAGCCCAAGGCAGCCAAAGCGGTTCAGGTCGACATCAATTCAATACGGATTGGCCTTCGTTATCCCGTGGATGTTGGATTAGTGGGTGACAGCAGAACAACGCTGGCACTCTTGCTTCCCTTACTGGAAGATAAACAGAACAAGCGATTCCTCGAGACCGCACAGCGAGCGATGAAAGCCTGGAAAGCGATCCTGCATACCCGTTCGACCGTGGATGAGAAACCTATGAAGCCGCAGGTAGTAGCGGCGGAGTTGAATAAACGCCTGGCCGTGGACGCGATCGTCTCTTGCGATTCGGGAACAGTGACTACATGGTGGGCACGGTATTTGAGCGCTCAGAAGGAACAGAAATACTCGTGTTCGGGGACTCTTGCGACAATGGCATGCAGCGTGCCTTATGCGATTGCCGCTCAGATCGCTTATCCCGAACGCCAGTGCATCGCCTTCATTGGCGACGGTGCGTTCACAATGCTCATGGGCGAGTTTGCCACTTGTGTAAAGTACTCCCTGCCGGTGAAGATTTTCGTCATCAAGAACAACTATCTGGGCCAGATCCAGTGGGAGCAGATGGTGTTTCTCGGCAATCCTGAGTTCGGGTGCGATTTGCATCCAATCGATTTCGCGGCGTTCGCCCAGGCATGTGGCGGTACGGGAATCCGCATCGACGATCCGAAAAACTGCGGCGAATTGATTGAGCGTGCTATGCGCACGCCTGGGCCAGTCCTGGTGGAGGCCGTTGTCGACCCATTCGAGCCTCCGATGCCAGGAAAGGTGTCTGCCTCACAAGCGGCGAAATTTGCGGAATCACTGGCAAGGGGCACGCCGAACCGGAAGAAGATCGCGCTGACGGTATTGTCGGATAAGGTGCGGGAAATGGTTTGACACCTGCCCGGAGCCCCTCAGCGCAACAGCTTGATTACCGTACGTTCCACTTTGGAGAGCCCTCGGCTTGGTACGGTTCGTGTGCTTCGTTTCAGGTTCAGCGGCAGCGAGCCTTTTTCGAAAGCATCCACAATCGCGGGATGGATGTAGAACTTGCGGCATGTAGCAGGGCGATTGCCCAGGCGTTCGGCGACATCGCGGATTGCGCCGCTGATCGCTTTTTGCATCGCCGTTTCTGTTTTCGGCCGTGGAATGGCACTCATTACAATGGCCGCCTCCAACGTGCCTTGCCACGTTCGAAAGTCCTTGGCCGTAAATTCGTCGCCCATCGTTTCGCGAAGGTAATCATTCACCATGGAGGAATCCACTTTCCGGTGTGTGCCTGTTTCATCCACATATTGAAAGAGCTCATAGCCAGGCAAATCGCGACAGCGCCTTACGGCCTTGGCCAGCCGCGGATCGTCGATCTCCACTTGATGGGCGATGCCGCTCTTGCCTGGGAAACAGAGTGTGAGACGCGATCCTTGCGTGCGGGCATGCTTGTCTCGCAAAGTCGTAAGCCCAAAGGAACCGTTCTGTTTTGCGTACTCCGTGTTCCCCACTCGTATGCACGTCGTCTCCAACAGCCTCGTGACGACCGCTAAAACTTTGTTGCCGTCAAGCGTAGGAGATCTCAAGTCGCGCTGAATGCGCCGCCGTAGGAGTGGTAAACGCCTCGCGAAGTCAATCAACCGAGCAAACTTGGTCTCATCCCTCCGCGAACGAAATCGGGGATGGTAGCGATACTGCTTGCGCCCTTTCGCATCGCGGCCCGTGGCCTGTAGATGACCCAATTCATCTGGACAGATCCAGACATCTTTCCATGCCGGAGGAATGGCGAGGCTACGGATCCGCGAGAGAGTCTTCGGGTTCTTAATCCTGGTGCCTTTGGCCACTAGGTATTGGAAGCCCCTACCAGCGCGAAGTCGGCGAATGCCTGGACCTTGTTTGCCGATATACCGCAACCGCCCTGTTCGGGAATTCAGCACGCATACGCAGTTGCATGCCACTGACCAAACTACGGAGTCACCAAAGGCGACACTGGGAAATTATGTAACTGCCGTGCTGTGCTGACAGGTCCCAAGCGACGCCCAATTGACAACCGAACGCCGGATTCGTCATTCGTTTCTGAAGTTCCGGAAACAAAAGCGCGAATGCCGGGTCTTCTAAGCATGGCTACCAAGAAGGCGCCGGCATCGAAAGGCGACAAAAAGATCCACAAGGTGATGAAGGAATACAAGGAAGGAACGTTAAAGTCCGGCAGCGGCAAGAAAGTGAGCAGCCGTAAGCAGGCAGTCGCTGTTGCGTTAAGCGAAGCCCGTAAGGCGGGCGCTAAAGTTCCAAAAAAGAAGAAATCCTCCTGAATCATGCCGGAGCCTGCGTGACCTTGTTACTAGCCGATGCGCTTTTTGATCGCTCGCAGTTCCTCCACGAAGTTTTCGTAGGCGGCCTTGCGGTCGGCGGAGTCCGGAATGCG
>DASRHX010000149.1:0-5226 GCA_035650295.1 Bryobacteraceae bacterium
CGCCCACCAGGAAGAGGCCGAAGAAGCCAAATGCGTAGAGCATAGGAGTGTCATAGCTGATGGATCCCTTGTACATCGTCGCCGCCCAATTGAAGACCTTGATGGCGGATGGGATCGCAACCATGAAACTGAGGATGGAGAATACCATCCCGGCGTAGATGGACTGGCCGCTCACAAACAGATGATGTCCCCAGACCACGAATCCAAAGACTGCGATTGCCACGCTCGACATGGCAATGAAGCTGTAGCCGAAAACCTTCTTGCGGCTGAAGCAGGTGACTAACTCCGAGATGACGCCCATGGCGGGCAAAATCATGATGTACACGGCGGGGTGGGAGTAGAACCAGAACAAGTGCTGGAACAGGATCGGGTCGCCGCCGTTGTTGGGGTTGAAGAAACTGAATCCCAAAGCGCGCTCGAGGGCCACGAGAACAAGGGTCATGGCGATGACGGGCGTCCCAAGAATCTGTACGAGACTCGTTGCGTAATGCGCCCACACGAACAGCGGCAGGCGGAACCAGGTCATGCCCGGAGCGCGCATCTTGTGAACCGTGACGATGAAATTGAGGCCCGTGAGAATGGTCGCGAAGCCCGCGATGAAGGCTCCAAGCGCCGTGGTCATGACGGCCGAGTTGGAGTAGGTGCTCGAGTAAGGAGTGTAGAAGGTCCAGCCGGTGTCCACGCCGCCGGAGATCATCGAAAAGAGAGCGAGCGCCGCGCCGGCTATGTAGAGATACCAACTGAGCAGATTGATGCGGGGAAACGCCAAGTCGCGCGCGCCCACCATGATGGGAATCAGAAAGTTGCCTAATACCGCGGGCGTGGCCGGAATCAGGATGAAGAACACCATGAT
The DNA here is from genome assembly GCA_035650295.1 of Bryobacteraceae bacterium. GTDB lineage: Bacteria > Acidobacteriota > Terriglobia > Bryobacterales > Bryobacteraceae > JAFLBB01. The sequence continues at coordinate 854 of DASRHX010000149.1, forward strand.
GACGCCGTGCATGGTGAAAGCTTTGTTGTAGGATTCCGCCGACAACAGATCGCCGCCCGGCGTAATCAGTTCCAGCCGGATAAGGGCCGCGAAAAAGCCGCCTAGCAGCGACATTGCGGTGATGGACATCAAATAGAGCAGCGCGATGCGCTTGTGGTCCTTCGTAAGGAGCCAGGACATGACGCCCTTGCCGCGAGTGATGTAGTTATCGCTTGGTTGCTCGGGAGCCGGAACCGTTTCGGTTGGATGTGTGAGAGTTGCGCTCATGGTTAGTTCCCTCCCTTCTTAGCCGTGGGGGCGGGTTTGGGTGTTTCGATGGGCTTGGCGGCCGGAGTGGCAGCGGGCTGGGCCGCCTTGGAGAGTGACTTGATATAACCGATCACCTGGAGCAACCCCTCTTCGGAAATTTGGCCTTGGAAGGTCGGCATTTCCACGGTATAGCCGGCCACAGTCTTCGCCGAGGGCCTCAGGATCGATTCGCGCAGATAGCCTTCATCGGCCAGGACACTCATACCGCTTTGCAGTTTCACCGGCTGGCCGAAGACATCAACCAGTGTGGGCCCACGGCCGGTGTTGTCGGCCTTGTGGCAGGTGGCGCAGCCGAGGCGGTTGAAGAGCCGCTCGCCAGCCTGTTGCATGGTTTCGCCACGCACCGAACCGCTGAGCCACGCCTCGTAGTCGGCTTCCTCCATGACATACACGGAGCCGATCATGCCCGAGTGCTGCGTGCCGCAATACTCAGCGCAAAAGAGATGATATTTACCCACTTTGGTCGGCTCGAACCACATGGTGGAATACTGGCCTGGAACGACATCCTTCTTGACGCGAAAGGCCGGGATGTAATAGCTGTGAATGACATCCTCAGTGGTCATTGTGAGTTTGATCGCCCGGTTGACCGGCACGTGAAGTTCGTTGATCTCGCGGACGCCGTTAGGATGCTGGGTTTTCCACATCCATTGCTTGCCGACGATGAAAATCTCCATGGCGCTAGGCGGCGGGTTGTAGCTCCGGAAGAACACGACGGCGCCGCCGGCGAACATCACCATTGCGATCAGGAAAGGAATTACCGTCCAGCCCAGCTCGAGGATGAGCGAGCCGTGAATCGGCTTCGGCATTTCCTCGCTCTTGCGCTTGTAGCGAAGCGCGAAGTAGAGAATCGCCAGCGAGATGCCAGCCGCGAAGAATACAGACACCGCGACTATGAAAAAGTAATTGGCATCGACACCGGCAGCGCCAGCGGCGGCACTATCGGGAAATAGCTGCAAGTCTTTCGCCATGTTGATTCTTTCCGCGCTTGTTCTGGATATAGCAAACAATCCAGAATGCAATGATCAATCCGAGTGTGACCAGTCCGGCCACGCGCAATGCGGTCATGATGACCATGCCATACTTTCCAGTCAGTGGGTCGTAGTGGTAACAAAACAGCAGCACTTGGTCCACCGGGGAACCGATGCGCCCCTGCGAAGCCTCGATCAAACCAAAACGCAGGTCGCGAGCCGAATACTCGACACCGTAAAAATATTTGGACACTTTGCCTTCGGGCGTGAGCACGATTAACGCGCTGGAGTGCGCCCACTGTTTTGTATTGGCATCCCAAGAGTATTGGAAACCGGCGGCCTTGGATAGGCGCCTCACATTGGCCTCACTGCCGGTGAGCAGTTGCAATCCGTTGTCCAGGCCGCCCCGGCGGTACCGCGGACGAAACTCTTCCATTTTCTTTCCGGCGATGGCTGGCGTTTCCGACGGGTCGAAGCTAACCGCGACGACATCGAAATCCTGTCCGGCGCTCAAGTTGGGGATGGCGTTGAGCGCACGCATGAGGCCGAGCATCGTCATGTTGCACAGCATGCGGCACTCGTAATAAACGAAGGCGAGCACGACAGGCTTGCCACGGAAGAAGCTTTTGAAAGGCCTGCTCTTGCCGTTTGCGTCGACCAGATCGACGTCCATCGGCAACTGGGCATCCAGCCTTTGTTGAACGGAAACATCCTTCAACGGCTCCGGCAGTTTACCTTCGACGGTTGGCAATCCGACCTGCGCCTGTCCGCTCGGACGCATTGCAGCCGGACTCCCCGGCTGCGCCGTGACAACGGCGGCGGACAGCAGGAATGCGGCAAGGGTCGAGACGCGGGTCACGGTTTACTTCGTCTCCTTCGCCGGAGCGGCAGCACCAGGTTTTACGTTGGGCACTTCGAACTTCGGCAGGCCCTTTTCGGCAACGATTTCGATGGCGCGCGCTACGGGGATGCGGACTACCTTGACGGTCTTGTCTTCCCAGGCATAGCTGCTGTTGGCCTTCGCCTCTTTCTCGCGATACGTCTTGAGATCCTGCGGTTCGTTCACCTGCAGGCGAGTGCCGGCGGGAAGCACACGTTGCTCCTCCATCGCCGTAGGCGCGGCGTCCTGGTCCTCGTTGTAGCTCTTCAGGCCCAGGAACATGGCATACATCAAGCCCATTGAGGCAAAGGTGATGAGGAACAGATAGCCAAGGAATTTCCAGATCGGCTGCGTGTTGACGTCGCTTACTTCGTATCCGGGGTGAGTGGGTGGATGATACTCAGCCATATAATCCCCTTTAGTGATGCTCCGCCGCGGCGGCCAGGCGGTGTATTTCCGTCGGCTCCAGCGGCCGCGCCTTCAATTGGCGCGCGAAGAAGGCCAGCCACAAACCTAGCAGCGCCATCGGCGCGGCAATATTGAGCCAATGCACAGTAAGGTTGCCGGGACTGAAATTGGGTTGCACGATCCAGGTCAGATCGATCAGCCGGATGATCAGAATGAAGACCGCGATCTTCGCCAGCATGCTGGCCTTGCGCTTGTTGAAGCGCATCAGCAGGAGCACGAACGGCAGTGCCCAATGGCACACGATCAGACCGGCGGCAATCACGCCCCAGCCGCCCTTTAGGCGGTGGATGAACCACGGGATCTCTTCGGGCAGGTTGCCCGACCAGATGATGAGAAATTGCGAGAAGCTCGTATAAGCCCACAGCATCGTGAAGGCAAGCATCAGGTTGCCGATGTCGTGGAAGTGATTGGGCCGCACCAGGTCCTTCATCGGCGCGTATTCCATCAGGAGCCGCAAGCACACAACCGCGAGCGACAAGGTCGACAGCACCTGGCCGACCATGAAAATTACGCCAAAGATGGTGGAGAACCAGTGCGGATCGAGCGACATCGCCCAATCAATCACGGCGAAGGTGACCGTCAGCGCGAAGACCACCACGCCGGGGCCACTGATGTTGTTCAGCTTGCGCTTGGCGTCGGGATCGCCCGCGTCCTGCCTTGCGGTGAGCCGGTTCAACACGAAGATGAAGGTGCCCCAAACGACGAAGTAGAAGATTGAGCGGCCGATGAAGAAGGGCACGTTCAGGTAAGGTGCCTTCGCCTGCAGAATCTTATCGTGAGCCACCGCTTCAGGCCGCGCCCATTCGTACAGCGTGGGCATGAAGTAGAACACGGGCAGCAGCATGATCGCCAGTAAAGGCAATGTGCGCGTGGAGGCCTCCAGCAGGCGGCGCATCACCATGCCCCATTGGCCGCCCACGAGGTGGTGGATCATCAGCAGAGCGAGCGATCCGAGCGGCAGTCCGACCGTGAGCAAATAACCGGTAAGGTAGCTGCGGATGAACTGATCGGGATTCGACATCAGGCCGAAGATGCACAACAGCAGGCCGACGCCAAAGGCGCCAAGGCCGATCTGTTGAACGCGATCGAGATTCGGTTGTGCAGCAGCGTGGGAACTCATTGTCCAGCAGCCTCCAGGCGCGCCCGTTCGGCGGGCGGGACGTCGTCAAGAGTGGCGGCCCGGCTGTATTGCAGCGCGCGAACATAGGCCACAATGGCCCAGCGGTCGTTCACTGGAATGCGCGATGCATAGCTCGGCATGACGCCAAAGCCGTTCGACATAACATCGAAAAAATAGCCGACCGGTTGTTTGTGCAACCTGTCGGAGTGATATGTCGGCGGATGTTTCAAGCCTCGCTGGACCACCATGCCCTCGCCGTCGCCGGACTGGCCGTGACAGGGAGAGCAGAAGATGTTGAAGCGCTGTTGGCCTCGTTCGAGCAGGGCTTTGTCGAGCTTCACGGGCAACTCGGTGACGAAATCCTTGCTATCGCGCGCGGGCTTGCCGAAATAGAGTGGAATGTCGTTTTTCAGGTAGCCGCGGGCGACCGTGCCCTCGACCACGGGGCGGGCCGAGCGGCCGTCGGGGAAAAAACTGCTGGCGGCCAGCGGGCGATACTTCGGCTGGTCGTGCATGTCCTGGCGGCAACCGGTAGCGAAGATGGCTATACCGAACAGAGCCGCGGCCGTCAGGAATTGGAATCGTTTATGCATCGACTTCCATCACCTCCGCGGAATGCTCGCCGAGG
>DASRHX010000150.1:0-10187 GCA_035650295.1 Bryobacteraceae bacterium
GATCGTGGTGGCGCTCATCCGGCTGGCAGGTCTCCCGCTGATGAAGCCGGTGCGGCGGGTGGTGGTGGATCTGGTGGAGACGGTCGCGACTTAGCGCAGCACAGAATCGAGGAACTGCCACGAGAGCGCCCGAGCTTCATCGGGGAAGTCGTGTTCGGAGTCGGGGTAGGTGACCTGGAGGCGCAGTTTAGGGAAGAGCGGACCGGCGGCAGCGAGGCAATCGCGAACGCCCGACACGTCGAAGTTTGAATCATGGAGAGGCGCGTTGATGAACAACGCGCGCGGCGAGATTGCGGCGAGTACATCGGGGAAGTCGAACGGCATTCGGCGCGGATCGCGATTGTATACCGAGGCGATGCGAGGCATGTAACCGCGGTGAGACCAGCCGGTGAGGTTGCCGCCGTAATATTTGGCGAACGACGTGAAGCCGCAACTGGTGACGGTGGCCTCGACGCGCGAATCGAATGCCGCGATAAAGAGCGCATTGTGACCACCGAGGGAGTGGCCGACCGCGCCGGCGCGCTTGATGCCCGGATGGGCGAGCAAGAGGTCGAGCGCGCGGCGGTGGTTGACGATGCCTTTCATCGACGCACTCGCGTACCCGCGTTCGTAGACATCGAGGAAGTATTCACCAAAGTTGGGGTAGTCGGGAGCGAGCGTGAGGTAGCCGCGTTCGGCGAGTTCCTTGGCTGTGTGGCGTGTGAATCGCTGTCCCATGCCCGTGGGTTCATCTTTCCCGTAACGTTGCGTGGAATGCAGGCAAAGCATGGCGCGCGACGCCAGTTTGTGCGGGATGAGTAGCCAGGCTGGAACGTGGTCTCCCGGCTCGGATTGATACGTGATCTTGTGCCGCATGTACGTAGGGAAGTTTTCCACCAGCAGCGTACGTACATCGAGCGGGAGATTTGGTGTTGGGGCGGGGAGAGGACCCATTACCTCCTGCATGCGGGCCAGGGTTTCGTTGCGGTTGAGAGGTGGCATGGTAGGGACGGGCAGATTCGAACTGCCGACCTTCCGCTTAGGAGGCGGACGCTCTATCCAGCTGAGCTACGTCCCCTCTCCCTACGAATTGTACCGTGACCGCTAAGATGATAATTTGAGATTTGGCGCGCGGGGGCGCCAGGGCCCGAAAAAGAGGATCTCACCCCGGTTTCCCACGAATTGGTTGCGAAGCGATACACGGAACTCCTCAGTAAGCCGTTGCTGGATCGGGCACGGCGATGGCGGACACATTTATGGAGAACAAACGTGGATACGAATTTCGCAAGCGAACGACTACAAGACATTGAAGAATACCGGATTCGTGCGAGCCGGCTGTTGAAGGCTTTGCGTGGAACCGATGATACCGCCGCGGCGCGGGCCGAAGAGCGGCTGCGCCAGTTGCCGCAGTTGGCTGGACTGGCAAAAGACGAGATCAGGCGAAAGCATGCGCTGGCGATTGTGGCACGGGAAGCGGGCTACGGCGGATGGTTGGAGTTGAAGGCGGCGATCGAGCGTAGCAACGAGTTCGATCCGGCGCGTTTGGTGGATCGGCCCACCGGTGGATTCATCAACCTTTGGTATCGGACCTACGCCGAAGCGCGGGCCATGCTCGATGGAGAGACGAGGCGCTTTCTGTTTCCGTACCGATCGCAATTCTTCGTCTGTGAGGCAGGGCTGATTGAAACAGCCGGCGTGGATCCATTCGATGCCGATTGGGATCGTATGGGCCGCGATTGGGTGAAGCCTGCAGATGAGGCGGCGCGTGAGCGGTTGGCGAAGGCACTGCGGCGAGCCCTGCCGTAGCCTACCAGCGTTTCAGACCTTTCGCTCCGATATCGGTGCGGAGTTGCATGCCGTCAAACGCGATCTTGCGTGCTTCCCGATAGGTGTTGGCGATCGCTTCGCTGAGATTCGCCCCGCGGTTGGTGACGCCGAGCACGCGTCCTCCGGCGGTAACAATGGAGCCGTCGCTTGATTTCGTTCCGGCATGGAAGACAGGGCATTGAACAGAATCGAGCCCTTCAATGACGTCGCCGGTGCGGACCTTGCCAGGGTATCCGTGAGCGGCGAGCACAACGCAGACGGAAGGCTCCGGTTTCCATGTGGGCGTTGTGCCGTCGATAAGCGTGGCTAGCAGGTCAGAATCCATGCGGTGCATGAGCGCCTGCGTTTCCGGGTCGCCCAGGCGAGCGTTGTATTCGAGGACCTTAGGGCCGGACGCAGTCATCATCAAACCGGCGTAGAGAAAGCCGGTGTATGGCGCACCATCGGAGGCCATTCCGGCTACTGTGGGTTCGATGATGGTGTCCATGATTTGCGCCGATTGTGCAGCGCTGAGTATGCGTCCATCGCAATATGCGCCCATGCCACCGGTGTTAGGGCCGGTGTCACCATCGAAGATAGTCTTGTGATCCTGCGTGGCTTCGAGGGGGATGGCGCGGCCATCTTTCACATAGACGATGAAGCTGACCTCTTCGCCCGTAAGAAACTCTTCGAGGAGCAGCGGTGCATCGGGCAGTGCAGCGAGCGCTGCATCCGCTTCCGGTTGGTTTGCGACGATGATGACGCCCTTGCCAGCGGCAAGGCCGTCTGTCTTAAGAACGACGGGGAATCCGAGCGAGGCGAGATGCGGTGCGGCTTCCGCGCGCGATGAGAACTTACGAGCGCGGGCGGTCGGTATTGCGTGACGCTCGAGAAAGGACTTGCAAAAGACCTTGCTGCCTTCAATTTGAGCGGCTGCGGAAGTGGGTCCGATGATGGCGCGGTTGTGAGAACGGAACAGATCTACCACGCCAGCGACCAGTGGCGCCTCGGGACCCACGATTGTCAGGTCGGCGCTAATGGACTCGGCAATGGCGAAAAACGACGTTGGAGTGGAGTCGGATGGTACGAGGTCGTTGCCAATTGTGGAGGTCCCGGGATTGCCTGGGGCCGTGAATATGGTTGGATTGGCTGGGCTTTGGGCGAGTTTCCAGGTGATGGCGTGCTCCCGGCCGCCGGAACCGAGGACAAGGATATTCATGAGGCAGAGACGGTGCGGAATACAATGATAGCAATGCGTGGAAGTTACGACGTGATCGTGGTTGGCGCCGGGCATGCTGGTTGTGAGGCCGCGCGGGCGTGCGCGCGGATGGGGTTGCGGACGGCGATGATCACGATGAATCTCGATCTGATCGCGCAAATGTCGTGCAATCCAGCGATTGGGGGTATTGCCAAGGGTCATCTGGTGCGGGAGATTGACGCGTTGGGCGGAGTGATGGGAGAGGTTACAGATGCCGTCGGGATTCAATTTCGGCTCTTGAACACGAGCCGCGGACCTGCAGTATGGTCGCCACGTGCCCAATGCGACAAGAAGCAGTACCGCATAAAGATGAAGGAAGTATTGGAGCGCGAGCCGAATCTGCGAATACTTCAGGCTGAGGTGGGGGCGCTTAGCATCGAGGGCGAAGGAGCTAATCGAAGGGTGAGAGGCGTCATCCTCGGAGATGGACGACAACTCACCGCGACAACCGTTGTAGTGACAACTGGTACATTTCTCAATGGTTTAGCGCATGTAGGTGAAAATACTTACAGTTGTGGTCGCAATGGCGAACCTCCTGCACAGGCGCTTGGAAATCAGCTGCGTGAATCGGGCTTGCGGTGGACACGCTTGAAGACGGGCACTCCGCCACGTCTTGATGGGCGCACCATCGACTGGACGCGGTTTGAACCGCAGGAGGGCGACAAGGAGCCTACGCCTTTTTCCTTCCTCACAGAGCGAATCGAGCGCGAGCAGATCAAGTGCTATATCGCATACACGTCGGACAATACGAAGCGGGTCATTCAGGAGGCGATCACTCGGTCGCCGCTTTACAGCGGACAGATTGAGGGAATCGGGCCGCGGTACTGTCCATCCATCGAGGACAAGTTCGTGAAGTTCCCGGATAAGGATCGGCATCAGCTTTTCCTTGAGCCAGAAGGTGTAGACACCAACGAAGTTTACGTGAATGGCATGTCTACCAGCATGCCTCTCGATATCCAGGTGGCGATGCTGGAGTCTGTAAAAGGGTTGGAAGATGCCGAGATGATACGGCCTGGGTATGCGATTGAGTATGACGCAATCGATCCTCGGGAATTGGACCACAGCCTCGAGGTGAAGTCGATCCGGGGGTTGTTCCTCGCCGGGCAGATCAATGGGACGTCGGGATATGAAGAGGCCGGGTGTCAGGGGCTACTGGCAGGCATCAATGCTGCGCGACAGGTACAGGGGATGGATGCAGTGCAGATCGGCAGGACCGAGGGGTACGTGGGAATTCTGGTAGATGACTTAGTGACAAAGGGAGCCGACGAGCCTTACCGAATGTTCACCTCGCGGGCGGAATTTCGGCTCCATCTGCGGATTGACAATGCGGACGCTAGGTTGACGCCTTTGGGGCGGGAAGTCGGTTTGGTCGACGATCACAGGTGGCAGGTGTTTGAGGGGCGGACAGAGGAGAAGCGCGTGGCACGGGAGCTTCTGGCAACCCTGCGACTCTCAGCCCGCGAGTTTGGCTCCCTCGGGTTGGCAGAAGGCGACCACCCCATGGCGGATATCTGGTTGCGAAGAAGCAGCTCCGGCATTGGCCAGTTGAAGGAATGGCTCACGACGAAAGCCGGCTCGGCCATGTCGAATGGCGCTTTGACGACGGTTGAGACTGAACTGAAGTACGCCGGTTATATCGCCCAGCAGGAGCGCCAGATTGAGCGCTTGAGGGGAGCGGAAGGGCGGTTGATTCCCGACAGCTTTGAGTTTCGGGGCATCCCCGGGCTATCTCGGGAAATCAGTGACAAACTTATTGCCGTCCGACCGGGGACATTAGGCCAGGCGGGTCGAATACCGGGCGTTACTCCGGCGGCGGTGGCTATCTTGGATTGCTATTTGAGTGTATGTGAGCGGAGCTCATGAGCGAGTTCCGGCGGCATTTGGGAGACTTCGGCGAGTGGAGTCCCACTTTAAGTGAGACGCAATTGGCCTTGTTGGAAGCGCACTATGACAAGTTGCGGTTCTGGATGAAGAAAATGAATTTGACCACGATAACAGTGCCGCGCGAGATGGTGTTGCGGCACTATGTGGAATCTTTGTGGTTTGGGGGACTGATTCCAGAGTGGGTGAGATCGGTAGCCGATGTGGGCTCAGGGGCGGGGTTTCCGGGTGTTCCGGTTGCGATCTTGTGTTCGGGTTGCCAAGTTACTTTGATTGAAGCAGATCGGCGCAAGGCGATTTTTCTGGAGGAGAGCACGCTTGGGTTAGAGAACATCGAAGTTTGTGCGGAGCGCTTGGAGCGATGTGAGTTGAGTGCGGACGCTATCATTACGCGTGCTGTCGATGTGGGGGAAGTTCGGCAATACGCCCAAACCCGCGCCAAGTGGTTCGGTGTGCTGACGAGCGGTGAAATTGCTGATAAGTTTAAGTGGGACAGCGTAGAGAAGCTTCCTTGGGATCAGAACCACGTTGCCGCCTTTCTGAAGGTTTCACGTGGAACATCGTGATTCCCGTCGGTTTACTGTTTCACGTGGAACTGGTGGATCTGCCAAATGGGTAAAGTCATCGCCATTGCGAATCAAAAGGGTGGGGTGGGTAAAACAACGACCGCCATCAACTTAGCGGCGTCGTTCGCTGCCAATGACGTCCGCGTATTGTTGGTGGACATCGATCCGCAGGGCAATGCCACGACCGGCGTGGGCGTAGTAAAAGCCGATCTAGCCGCAAATCTTTACGACGTTGTGGTCGGGGAAGCGCCCATTTCCACCATCATTATCAAGACGCAAATGGAGGGTTTGGACCTTGCTCCTGCCGACCGAAATCTGGTCGGTGCGAACCTCGAATTGGTAGACATTCCCAGGCGCGAATACCGGTTGCGTGACCGCTTAGCTGAAGTGCGCCATACCTATCCGTACATCCTCATTGATTGTCCTCCTGCCCTGGATCTTCTCACTCTCAACGCGCTTCTTGCTGCCGATTCCATCCTCATCCCTATCCAATGTGAGTTCTTCGCACTCGAAGGCATTTCTCAGCTCATCGACACGATCGACCGAGTAAACGATTCCTTTGGACACCCGCTCCGCATTGAAGGCATTCTGCTCACGATGTATGACGACCGCACGAACCTTGCGCGGCAAGTTGCGGATGATTTGAAGGAGTTCTTCGAGAACGAAGTGTTTCGTACTGTGATAGGACGCAGCATCCGGCTTGCAGAAGCGCCAAGCCATGGCAAGTCCATTCTGCAATATGATGTGAGATCGAAAGCCGCTGAAGCCTACATTAAGCTAGCGAAGGAAATTCTGGAAAATGACAAAGCCGCCCGAACCAACACGCAAGGCATTGGGTAGAGGCATCTCTGCCCTTCTCCCAGCGCGGCAGAGCGCCGGGGCCGCAGCAGCCACTGAGATAGCAGCGCCTTCCGAAGCCCCAGCGCCCCAAGGCGCCGCACTCATTGCAATCGAACTAATTGAAGCAAACCCACTTCAGCCGCGAAGTATCTTTCAGCCTGAGCGCCTTCGGGAGTTGGCCGATTCCATCCTTGCTAATGGAATCATCCAGCCACTCATCGTGCGAACCAAAGGTGAGCGCTTCGAGCTGATTGCCGGCGAGCGACGCTGGCGAGCGGCCAAGATCGCAGGGCTGAAAGAGGTTCCAGTTGTCGTCCAGAACCTCGTTGAAGAACGAATCCTCGAGGTCTCACTCATCGAGAACATTCAGCGTGAGGACCTCAATCCTATTGAAGTGGCTCAGGCATTTGATCGGTTGTGCCGCGAGATGGGAATGAGTCACGAGGAGATTGCCAAGCGGACCGGCAAGGACCGCTCTACGGTCACCAACATGATTCGCCTCCTACGCCTTCCCGATCAAGTGCAGATCCTGCTGGCCGAGCGCAAGCTCTCCATGGGACATGCCCGCGCTATTTTGGGCATCGAGAATTCACAACTACAGTTGTCGTTGGCGAACAAAGCGGCTGCGGAAGGCCTTTCCGTTCGCCAGGTAGAACGCGCAGTTCAGCGGATGAACGAAGAACGCGATCCCGCCGACCCAAAGCCGGAGGCGAAGTTGGATCCAAACGTCAAGGCGGCGTTGGAAGAACTTGAGCGCCACCTAGGCACTCGCGTAAAGATAGCCGAGAAGGGACAAGGCCGCGGAAGGATTGAGATTGACTTCTACTCAATGGAAGATCTCGACCGCATCTACTCGCTGATTGTAGGGGAATCCGAGGCGTGATGGTGCCGGCGGTAGGAGTCGAACCTACGACCTACGGATTATGAGACCGTCGCTCTAACCACCTGAGCTACACCGGCACAACATGTACCAATATAGCGAACTGATAGCGATGGCGAAAGCATACGTCCGTCGATCAGCGCCCAGCGGTTTGACAACATGAGTAAGGCTTCCGTAGAGTCGATTTAGTGTCGTCCCTCGCCGCCGCATTCTCCGGCGTCTCGAAAAGTTATCCGATCTACCGCAGCCCAGGCGATCGCCTGAAGGAAATCCTCACCCTGCACCGTAAAAGCTTTCATGAGGACTTCTGGGCACTGCGCGATCTCACCTTCGAAATCAGCCGCGGGTCAACGTTTTGCATTATCGGTGAGAACGGGTCGGGCAAGTCCACACTCCTGCAAATCCTGGCTGGAATCCTTCAGCCGACCACGGGCACGGTTGAAGTCAGCGGCCGAATTGCGGCGCTTCTGGAGCTGGGCTCCGGATTTAATCCGGAATTTAGTGGGCGCGATAACGTCTATCTGAACGGCGCCATTCTAGGATTGTCGCAGAAGGAGATGGAAGCGAAGTTTCCTCTGATTGAGCAGTTCGCCGAAATTGGGGACTTTATCAATCAGCCCGTGAAAACCTACTCCAGCGGCATGGGTGTGCGCCTTGCATTCGCCGTTGCCATTCACGTCGACCCGGAAATTCTCCTTGTCGACGAGGCGCTCGCCGTCGGCGACATCTATTTCCGCCAACGCTGCATGCGCAAGGTTCACGAGCTACGGCAGCGCGGAGTAACGATCCTCTTCGTATCGCACTCGATGGGTGACGTCAAGGAAATTGGGGACCGCGCCATGTGGCTGGACCACGGCCGAATTCGCGCACTTGGAGAAACGGACAAGGTTGTTGCCGAGTATCTCGCCGCGATGTCGCAGAAGGATACCGCCTATCTCGAGCTCAAGCCCGGTGTGAGTTCGCGGGCGCCCATCACAACGGCGCCGCCAGAGGTTGCCACCAGCATTCCGAACGTCGATCATCGCCATGGGGACGGCCGCGCCGAAGTGATCGGCATCGCCGTCTACGATGGCAATCGACAACCTCTTCACATGCTGATGCCAGACATGTCCATCGTGGTCCGCATCTCCGTTCGCGCCAATGCCGAAATCGCCGCGCCGAACGTAGGCTTCATGCTCCGCAACCATCTCGGCGTGGACTTCGCAGGATCAAACACAATGCGCGAAGGCGTCGAACTTCCCGCAATGCAGCCTGGCGATGTGTGCACCGTCGATTTCCATTTGGAAGTGCCCACGCTTTATCCCAGCCACTTTTCGTTCTCGCCAGCAATCGCCGATGGCCCGCTTATCGAATACAAGATGTGCGACTGGATCGACAACGCGCTCACGCTGCAGATGGGGCATGGGCCGGGTCCGGTGTATGGCTATATCCATTTGCCATGCCGCGTGGAAGTGAACGCCGCGCTCGGAAAATCACCGCAGACCGGGAGCGTGATCATTGGCTGAATTCACAGGCGAGCGGGTAATTCCCGGCCAGGTCGATGACGACCTGTGGAATGAACACTTCGCTCGGTATTTGTTCGCATCGCGCCTGGCGAGAGGGAAGCGCGTGGTCGATCTGGGCAGTGGAAGCGGCTATGGATCCGCTGCATTGGCCGAACAGGCTGTTCACGTGACCGGTGTCGAAGTTTCGTCAGAGGCCGTAGAATACGCACAGGAACACTTCGGCTCTCCGAAGGTACAGTTTGTCTGCGCCTCCGCCACGGAAACCGGGCTGGACAAGTCCGCCTACGACCTCGCCGTAGCGTTCGAAGTCATCGAACACCTGTCGAACTGGGGCGACTTACTGCGCGAAGCCAAACGCCTCCTCAAGCCGGGTGGCCAATTTGTGGTATCCACGCCCAATCGTGACTACTATGCCGAATCAAGGCGCCTGGTTGGTCCGAATCCATTTCACGAGTACGAATTTGATTTCGCGGAATTCGACGCGGCTCTGCGTGATCTGTTCCCCTACGTATCCCTGTTCGTACAGAATCACTCCGAAGCCGTGGTCTTTCAGCCGCTGGGCAAGCATGCCGGCGCTGAGCTGCGCATGGAGAAGGGAACAGCGCAAGCAGAAGGCGCGCACTTCTTCCTCGCCGTCTGCGCACTCAGTCCACAAATAGGATCGCCCGCGTTCGTCTACTTGCCCAGCGCGGCCAATGTTCTGCGCGAACGCGAACACCACATTCAAAAGTTGGAAGAAGAGCTCGCGCAGAAAACTGAGTGGCTGGAAAAGAATGTCGCCGAGCATGCAGGCCTCGTGAAGGTTCACGACCAACTGAAGGACGAGCTCGAAGCGCGAAACCGATGGGCCGAGGAACTGAACCAGCAATTGGCAGCGAAGGGGGAGCGTGTAGCGGCCCTGCAGCAGGAACTGGAAGCCGAGCATGTGGCGGCGTCCGAAACGGTGGCGCGCTACGAATCAAAGATAACGGAACTCGAAGCGGATGTCGCCGAGAAAGCCCAGTGGGCAATTGACGCGGAGCGGCGCCTATCGACGGAGAACGCCGCCAAAGCCCAGGAACTCATCGAGTGCAACGCGCTTCTGACAAAGGCCGAGCAAACTGTCGAGGAGCGAACAAAATGGGCCCTCGCACTCGACCAACAACGGCAAGAAATGGAAGTGCGCCTCAGCGCCGTCCAGGCGTCGAGATGGTTCAGGCTGGGCCGCTCGATGGGGTTGGGGCCCGAGGTACGACCCAAGTAGATGGCTTCGGCGCTGTTGGGGCTGTTGCGGTCTCTACCGCTGCTTATCTTGTCGCCCTTGCTTGTTGGAGTGCCTATGCTCGCTCTGGCCGCGACGGACCTGCTGTGGATGCTCGCCGGGCGGAAGAAACCACCGTGCGATGAGCAAGCCGACACGCATGCCGCCAGCGTCGTGATTCCCAATTGGAACGGCCGCGATCTGCTGGAGAAATACCTTCCTAACGTGATCG
>DASRHX010000151.1:0-4731 GCA_035650295.1 Bryobacteraceae bacterium
CTCGACGATCCAGATTCCGTCCGATCCCCGGCGCTGTGAGGTGTGTCACGACGGTAAGGCGGCCCAAGCCGACAACTGGCTGCAGCCCTCGCGCAAAGCCTGCGGCGCTTGCCATGACAATGTGAACTTCGCTACCGGCGAAAATCACGTCGACTTACCGCAGTTGAGCGACAACCAGTGCGCCAACTGCCATACGCCGCAAGGTGAGTTGGACTTCGACGCCTCCATCATGGGCGCGCACACCATTCCGGAACGCTCGCGCATGCTGCCGGGTGTGAAATTCGAAATCGTCAAGGTCGACGATGGGTCCGCGGGCAAACGGCCAACGGTTACGTTCTCGATCACGGACGGCAAGGGCGCGCCGGTCAAACCCTCCGAAATGACTCGGCTCGCCCTTGTATTGGGAGGCCCCACCAGCGACTACACCACCTACGTCTCCGAAGACGCGCGTGCGGCGCAGGGATCGGGCAACACTTACTACTGGACCTTCCAGAATCCGCTTCCCGCCAACGCCAAGGGCAGCTACTCGGTTTATATCGAAGGCTATAAGAACACCACGCTGCTCGGCGGAACACGGCAGGAAGTCACGGTCCGCGACGCCGGCGCCAACAAGGTTGCCTATTTCTCCGTGGATGGTTCCGCCCTGGAGCCGCGGCGCAAGGTAGTGGACCTGGCCAAATGCAACTCCTGCCACGTCAACCTGTCGCTGCACGGCGGTAGCCGCAACACGATCGAAGCCTGCGTCACCTGCCACAACCCGGGCGCGACGGACGCCGCTCGCCGTCCCGCGGCCGCCAAGCCCGATGAATCCATCGCCTTCGGCCGCATGATCCACCGGATCCATACGGGTGAAGAAAACGGCGGGCCGTACGTCATCTACGGTTTTGGCGCAAGCGTGAACGACTTCTCCGAAGTTCGCTACCCAGGCGACCGCCGCAACTGCAATGCCTGCCACGTGAATGGATCGCAGAACCCGCCGCTCAGTGAAAAGCTCGAACCGGTAAGCAACCCCCGAGGTCTGGTAAATCCGCTCCAACCGGCCACGGCTTCCTGCACTGGCTGCCACCTCAGCCGCGACGCTCTCAGCCATGCCCTCGTGAACACCTCACAACTCGGCGAAAGCTGCGGCGCCTGCCACGGCTCGAACGCCGACTTCAGCGTCGCCAAATCGCACGCCAGATAGTTGTTTGCACCCCCTGATACCCGGGGTGGCTACAGGACGAGGGCGGCCTCCAATACGCCCTCGTCCAAATCATCCTTTATCGTGAAGCCGGTCTTTCGCGCCAGCGCGATCATTCCCCGGTTCTCAGGCAGAATCTGTCCCACCACGCGCGTGATTCCTTCGGTGCGGGCAATCTCGATGAGTCGCCGCATTAACTCTAGCCCCAACCCTTGACCCTGCCACAAGTCCGCCACCAGCACGGCAAACTCCGCGTCTCCCATCCCACGCAGCCGCGAGAAGCGGCCCACTCCGATGATCTCGCCTCCGGCCCGCTCGGCCACAAGGGCCATCTGTCTTGCGTAGTCGATGAAGCAGATTCGGGTTAGCCGTTCGTGCGCCGTTCGCTGGCTGAGATTCAGGATCTGGAAATACCGGAAGTACACCGACCGTTCGCTCAACCCCTTGTGGAACTCGACCATCGCCGGCTGATCTTCGGCGCGGATCGGCCGCACCGTGACCTCCTCACCGTTCTTCAACACCGCGGAACCGACGTACTGTTCCGGGTAGGGCCGAATGGCGAGACGCGGAAGGCCTGCGTCGGCGATGGAACTCGCATGAAGGACGATGCGCGCCGCTCCTGCCTCAATCTTGTTTCCCGTCAGCCACAACGGGTCGAGCGCAATCTCCCGCACGCGTGGCTGCTCAGATACCAGCGCGCTCAGGCCGAGGACGGCCTGCTCCAGCGGTTCCACAGCAAGGCCGGACCGCGACAATCCATCCCACACGCAACTCCTTTCGATCAACAACCGCGCGAGCGTGGAATTCAGCGGCGGCAACGCCAGTGATTCGGAGGGCAGAAATGCGCTCAGCGCTCCTCCCGCTCCCAGGCTCAGTACCGGTCCAAACTGCTCGTCGGGCCGTGAGCAAAGCCGCAGCGGGACGTCGCCACCGCTCCCCGCGCGGATGCCATAAGCCCCGAGCAACTCCGCACACTCAGGCGGCGTCAGAAGTATGCGTCCCTCGTCCTTGGCTTGCTGAAAAACCGTTCGCGCTACGGCATGGCGCTCCGCGTTCGCTCCCGCACCGACCGCGAGGGGTGTTTCATAGAGGCTCTTCAGATTCCGCGCGTACCGCACCATATAGGTGAACGAGCGCGCGGCCGTATCCGGGTAAGGCACCGTGGGAATACCGGCTTCGTTCAGGATTGCCACGCCCCCTGCCGCCTCGCGTCCTCCCAGGAAGCTCGCCAACAATGGTTTAGCCGGATGGTGCGCATGCGGACGAAGGGCCTCGGCGACCTCAGCCGGCGTCGCCGCGCTTTGCGGCGTAAGTACCGCCAGAACGCCATCCGTGTGTATGTCTCGCCCCGCCTCCGCTACGGCCTGCGCAAATTCGCCGGGTGTGGCGCCGGGCGCCATGCCCAGTGGATTCGTCAGCCCTTCGCGCCGCGCCAACTCTCCGCCGGTGGCCACCAGCGCGTCCACCGCCAGTATGGATGGACCGGCGGCATTGGTCACAATCGCCAGTCTCGGTCCTCGTGGCAGCGCCTGCTTGGACAGCACCTCACTCATGTAGAAAAGGTCGCTGATGCGCTCCACGCGCAGCACTCCGCAGCGCCGAAAGGCGGCGTCCAGCACGGCGTCATCGCCCGGCGATTGCCGGCTATGTTCAGATGCTGCCAGCGACCCCGCCGCTGTCCGCCCCGCCTTCAACACGATGATCGGCTTGCTCAGCGACACCTCGCGCGCCGCCGACAGAAAGGAACGCGCCTCGCCGATCGACTCCATGTAAATCAGAATCGAGCGTGTGTGGGGATCGTCGCCCAGCTTGTAAATGAGGTCGCCCCAACTCATGCTGGGCATCGTGCCCAAGCTCAGGAACGTACTGAATCCCACGTTGGCGCGGACGCTCCAGTCCAAAATCCCCGCGCCCAAGGCCCCACTTTGGGTGAGAAAACCCACTGTCCCCCGCCGCGGCGTTACGGGGAATGTTGTGGCGTGCAGTCCGATCCAGGGGCGCAGCAATCCGATGGAGTTCGGGCCTATCAGCTGCGGGCGCTTCACCCTGGCCAGGGTCGCGAGTAATGGACTATCCGTGGCCAGCGGCGCCAACAGCGCGGCGAAGCGCACATTTCGGTCGGCGCATTCCGCCAGCAATCTGGGGAGACGTTCCGCCGGCGCCGTAATCAGCGCCAAGTCGACGCCTGCTTCCGCAGCGTCCAACCCCGTATGCAACGCGCCTTCATAGCCGCCCTGCTTCAGGTGATCGAGCAACCGCAGCCCCACTTCATCCGGTTCGCCGCCGTCACTCAACACGGCCAACGTTCTTGGATCGAATAGTGGATCGAGTGCCCCAGGCTTGTCGAGGAAGCTGTCCTGACGTTGGTTGTCGCTCATTCCTGCCGGCAGGCGGCTGGTTAGCGCATTTCAGCAGGAACGCCGAATGCAGCGGCATTGAGCGCCTGAACGACGTCCGCCACCGCGATCTCTTGCCGCCGCGCCACCGTCTGCAAGTCACAATCATGGCATATGGCACGAAAGCCTAGATTTTCGATCACTTCACCCGTGGCGGGCCATCGTTGCAGCACTTCCCGTACCGTCATCCGGGAATGGATCATCTCATCAAACCGGAACATCTGTCACTCCTCCACTAAATGCTGATCACCGGCACCGGCGACTCACGCACAATCGCGTACGCGTGGGTTCGCAGCCGTCCCAGGATTCCGGTGCTCACGTGGCGGCCGATCACTACAATGTCGGCGCCAACCGTCTTTGCCGCGTCGTGTACCACTCGCGCCGGATCGCCGTGCTCCATAATCACGTCGCTGTCGAGCCGCACACGTGCCAGGAGCTTACCGGCCTGCTCGCGAGCCTGCCGCGCTATGGACACCTGAAACTCCTCGTCCAGATAGCGCGCCTCGCCTGAACTAAGCGCCGGCAACGCGTGCACCACGTGCAGTGAAGCGCCGTAGTCTTCCGCGAAGTCACTTGCCCACCGCAGCATCACTTCCGACTGCGGGCCAAAATCAACGGCGCACAACAATCGCCTTACGACCAGCCGCTCCGGCGCCGGTTTCTCCACCAAGTGCGTGCCTGTGAACACCGGGCAATCCGAATCGTGGAGCACCGTGGCCGTCACCGAACCAATGAGGAAACGCCTGAACGGCCCGTAGCCGTGCGTGGGCATCACGATGAGGTCGCAACTCTCCTGCTTTGCCAGCGCAACGATCTCCGCGGCGGGATTCCCTTCGAGAACCACGCGCCGGACGGGCAGGTTTTCAAACTCCTTCACCTGGAATTTGTTGAGTTGTCCGCGCCAGTCCTCCAGCCGCGTTGCATACCATTCACTCCCCACGGCCCCGGTCAGTTCCGCCCCACCCATTGCATAGTCCAACGGGCGGACGACGTGAACCATGATTACTTCCGAATGAAAAGGCATGGCCAGCGCGTGCACGTAGTGCGCGGCCGCCACCGAACGCTCGGAAAAATCGACGGGCAACAGAATTTTTGATATACGCATAGGAGTGTCCTCGAATCGCAGCGGCTCATCGCGCTGGCTGCGCAATTCTA
>DASRHX010000152.1:0-6865 GCA_035650295.1 Bryobacteraceae bacterium
GAGATGGGGAGACGAAGCTCATTTGCAATCCGCAATCCGCAATCCGCAATCCGCAATCAAGAGGGGTTGGGACGTGAAGGCGATGCAGAGGCTGATCGTGACCTCGGCCACTTATCGCCAGTCGTCGCGCGTCACGCCGGAATTGCGCGAGAAAGACCCCGAAAACCGCCTGCTGGCGCGCGGCCCGCGCTACCGCCTTTCGGCTGAAACCATCCGCGACAACGCGCTGGCCGTCAGCGGATTGCTGAACGACGAGGTCGGAGGCCGAAGCGTCTTGCCGTATCAACCGCCCGGCCTCTGGGAAGAGATGGCCTTCGGCGACGGCTTCTCGATGCAGGAGTATGTCCAGAGCCATGGCAAGGATTTATACCGCCGCTCGATGTACACGTTCTGGAAGCGCACGGCGCCGCCGACGTCGATGTCGGCCTTCGACGCGCCCGATCGCGAAAAATGCATCGCCCGCCGCGCCCGCACGAATACTCCCCTGCAGGCGCTGGTGATGATGAACGACCCTCAGTTCATTGAAGCTGCCCGTGCGCTGGCACTGCGCGCGCGGCACGAAGCGGGTTCGAATGCCGATGCGGCGCGCCTGCGTCGTGCGTTCTTCCTGGCTACGGCGCGGCAGCCTTCATCGAAGGAGCTTTCCGTTTTGAGCGCTCTGCTGAAGGGCCAGCGCTCACACTACACAGCGAAACCCGGTGAAGCGGCACAACTCGTGGCCGTGGGCGAAACACCCGCGCCCGCCACCCTCGCCAAACCCGAACTGGCCGCCTGGACCATGGTCGCCAGCGCCATTCTCAACCTCGACGAAGTGGTCACGAAGGAATAACCGCGTATGTCCGAGCAACAGCACCCTCTCGACCTTGCTTTTCGTCAGACGCTTTCGCGCCGTATGCTCTTCGGCCGCTCGGCCACCGGCTTGGGCGCCATGGCGCTTGGCTCGCTTTTGAATCCGCCCACGGCGGAGGCCGCGCTTGCCGGGCTCCCGCATTTCGCCGCCAAAGCCAAGCACATCATCTTTCTGCACCAGTCCGGCGGTCCCAGTTCAATCGACCTTTTCGACCACAAACCGCAACTCGCAAAGGTCCACGGCACGGAGCTGCCCGATTCCATCCGCCGCGGCCAGCGCATCACGGGCATGACCAGCGGCCAGGACTCATTCCCCTGCGTGGCGCCACTCTACAAATTCAAGGCAGCGGGATCGAACGGCACGATGATCTCCGAACTCCTGCCGCACACCGCGAAGATCGTCGACGACCTGTGTATCGTGAATTCGGTCCACACCGACGCGATCAATCACGATCCAGCCATCACGTTCATTCAGACCGGCTCTCAGCAGCCGGGCCGGCCGTCGATCGGTTCCTGGGTGAGCTATGGACTGGGCAGCGAAAACGAGAATCTGCCCGCCTTTGTCGTCCTCGTAAGCCAAACTTCTGGTCTCAACGTCGACCAGCCGCTGTTTTCGCGGCTGTGGTCGGCGGGCTTTTTGCCGTCTTCCTACCAAGGCGTCCAATTTCGCGCGGGGTCGGATCCGGTGCTGTATCTGAACGATCCTCCGGGCATCGACCGTACCACCCGCCGGCGCATGCTCGACGCCGTGCAGAAGCTCAACAAGATGAAGGAGGAGTCCTTCGCCGACCCGGAAATCGAGACGCGTATCGGCCAGTACGAGATGGCCTACCGCATGCAGGCCTCAGTACCGGAATTGATGGACCTCTCCAAAGAATCGGCCTCCACCATCGACATGTATGGACCCGAGGCGCGCAAGCCGGGCAGCTACGCTTCGCACTGCCTGCTGGCGCGGCGGCTGGTCGAGCGCGGCGTGCGGTTCGTCCAGCTTTACAAGCGCGGCTGGGACCAGCATAACGATCTGCCGCGCGATATAGCGCTGCAGGCCCAAGCCACCGATCAGCCTTCGGCGGCGTTAATTCGCGACCTGAAACAACGTGGGCTGCTCGATCAGACGCTCGTGGTTTGGGGTGGGGAATTCGGGCGCACCATCTACTGCCAGGGCAAGCTCACCTCCACGAATTATGGCCGCGATCACCATCCCCGTTGCTTCTCCATGTGGATGGCCGGGGGAGGCATCAAAGCCGGTTCTGTAATAGGGAAAACGGACGATTATTGCTACAACATAGTGGAGGATCCGGTACACGTCCACGACGTTCAGGCGACGCTGATGCATTGCCTGGGGGTCGACCATACCCGGCTAACCTATAAATTTCAGGGAAGATGGTTCCGGTTGACCGACGTTCACGGAGAGCCGGTCAAAAAAATTCTCGCCTGACCTGAATGGTGCGGCGACCGCCGGGCGGAATGACCAGCCGCTCCGGATCGTCCGCCGAGGGTATCGAATTCAGGAGTTTGTGCCGATGGAGAGGGTAATGCGGAGAAGGAGCACGCGCGAACCCTTGTCTCGCGTCAAACTTTTCGATCGTATCGGCCATTTGGCGCGTGACCGCAGGGGTTCCGTGCTCGTTTTGGCTTCCATGTTGCTGTTGGTCGCCGGCATGTCGCTCTCGGCTGTTTTCGATCTCTCGAGGCTCTACTTTGCCCGAAATACCGCCCAGATCCGCGCGGATGCGGCGGCATTAGCCGCGGTGCTCCCTTTAGACGGCACGCACGACGGACTGGAGCGGGCGCGCGAAGCCGCGACACAGGCAGCGCGCCAAGCCAGTCCCGAAGGCAATCCCTCATCGGGTTTGCGCGTCGAATTTGCAGATTCTCCCAGCGGCATCTACCGTGAGCATCCTCCGACGGCGGAGAACATGCGGTTTGTCCGCGTGGTGTGCACCACTTATGTACCCTTCACTCTGCTTCGAACGTTCGTTCCACAGAACCGCTCACACGCCTGGGCAGGGTCGACAGCCATGCAAGGGCGCAAGGTGCAGTTTGAGTCCGGACTGTTCCCGTACGCCGTACTCGCTCATGGCGAGACGAGGCCCCATTTTGGATTGACACAAGGTGAGCGCTACGCGCTTCATTGGCCCGAGCAACCCTCGCTGGCGGCCAAAAACGTGTGTAGCGGCGACGCAAGCGCGGCGGCAATTGCACGGGCCACCGCAAACAACATGAAGGGTGCCGGTTTCATCGAACTGGTGTCGGCAAACAATGTCAGGCGCACCATTCTCACCGAATATCAGTCCAGTTTGCGCCGTATCGGCGACCCCCTGACATTCCATCCCGGGCTACGGCATTTTGAAATCGTCGCCCTGAACGAAAGAATTGCGCAGGATCGGGACTTTGGCGCGGTGACTTACGACGAATACACGCGCCGAGGCGAAGGCAATGGCCGCAGGCTCGTCGCCGTACCGATCCATAGCGGCTATCCAAAATACCAGTTTCTGGAGGTTGGCGCGTTTTTCCTGCTCCCCGCCACGGAGTATCACGAGCAAAGCGACGATGCACTGTGCGCGGAATATGTCGGCCCATATATGTTGGGCAGCACACGGCGCGGCGCCGCCGAGACAGGGTTTTATGCAGCCGCCCTCGTTCGCTGACCGCCCGAAGCGGAACTGCCCTCAACGGGGCAGCGCGTTGCTCGAGGCCGCCCTCGCGCTAGCCCTGCTTGCGCCACTGGCCGTGATGGCTGGACAGTATGCATGGGGCTACTATCAGATTCAGTCGCTGCATTCCGTCGTCGAGGAATCGGCGCGCTTCGCCGCATCGGCGAGCATGCGTGACGGAGAAGAGGCATGGAAGGAAAGCGTGCGGCAATTCGCCCTGTGCGGAGCGCCCGAGCCATGCTCCGTTCCGCGAATCCCGCTGTTGCGGCCGGAGAACGTGCAAATAGAATTGCTTTGGCCCGAGCGGTCGCCCGCAGTGGCGCGCGTCTCGATTGAAGGGTTCTCTCTGGCGATCGCGGGAGCGACGAAGCGGTTTAACGGTACCCCCTCGGCGCAGTTTCCCCGTATCGAAGCCACTCCGCAGGCGGCTGGTAAGCTTTGACGGTCTGGTAATCGAACGATCCCTACTACTTGGGATCGAAGTAGCCGGCTGCAAGCTCCGGCCGCAGGGACAATGCCCGCCGCCAACACTCGCTTGCTTCCGCCGTTTTTCCATCGGCGGCGAGCAGGTGCCCCAAATTGAGCAGTGCCTCCGCGAACATCGGCTGCTCTTTGAGCGCATCGCAGTAAACGCGAATCGCATCCTCGCGCCGCCCCTTTTCCTCGAGCCAACGAGCCACCTGGAACGTCAGGCCGGCTGTCGGCTGTTTGGCCAGGGCGAGCTTCTTGCGCACCCCCACCACAACTTCGATTTGCCCCACGCCGGCCGCCGCCAAGCCAAGCCCCTGCAAAGCGACCCCGTTGTCGGGCTGTTCGGCGAGCACCCGCTCAAACAGCGCGATTGCCTCGCGATACCTGCCCAGCCGCTGATAGGCGATAGCCAGATTCAGCGCACCCTCCCAACTCTCGGGTGACGCTTCGCGAAAATGCTCTAACGCCGCGGCGGCATTTTCCCATTCGCCCTGGCGCAGGCAGGCGAATCCGAGGCGGAACCATGCCTCGGAGTGGGTGGGATCGGCGGCGACAATCCGTTCATACTGTTTCGACGCCGCCTCGTGTTCGTCCATTTCCTCGAGCAGCAAGCCAAGGTTCCACCGCGCCGGAACGCAACTGGGGGCCAGTTGTAGCAGACTCTCGTATTGCTCCCGCGCTCCGGCTGAGTCGTCCCCCAACTGGAGCGTCATGCCCAGGTTGAGCATCGCGTCGGTGGATTCCGGTCTCACCTTCAATGCTTGACGGTAGGCAAATTCGGCTTCCGCCACCTCGCCCGCCTGTTGGCGTGCGACGCCGAGGTTATACCAGGCTTCGAAATGATCGGGCCGTGCCACCACCAGACGTGTGCAGTGCTTGATCACACTGCGCCAGTCGCCCACGCCAAGCGCCGCCGCGGCGAGTCCTTCTTCGAGCGGCGCCATGGCCGCTTCGACCATCGAGAGAATGTCGCGAGTGCCGCTCAAAGCTTCCATCGCCGTTCCGGCGTCGGACGGAGGCGGTTGGACGCTGGCCAATGCGCTCAACGATTGAACGCTGCTCGATTGCCACAGGCTGAGCATCGCGTCGACGGAATCGCGTTCCAGTTCGGCCATAGTCTCGGCCTTGCCCTGCAGAGCCGCTGCGTCAGATGGCATGAGACGCAGGCATTCGTCGTACGCCCGCAACGCCTCGGCGTAGGCTCCTAATTGGAAACGCGCATCGCCTAGCCCGCCCCAACCCTCGGCCGACTGGGCGTCCAGGTCGAGCAGTTGCTGCCACATGGCGGCCGCCTCGGTCCACTTCCGCTCGGCCATGCTCTCTTCAGCCAGAGCGGCAAACAGTTGGACTGTCTTCTCGCCCAACCGCAAACGCGAGCGCAAATCCTCACCAGGGTTCCCGGAGTCTCCGGAACCGGAGTTGATCGGAATGACCTGCCGCATTGCCGCTTTCACGTTTGCTGTTGCCGTCCTTGTGCGCAACCCTTCCGCCAAATCACAGCGCACTCCATTGATCGACGGTCGCCGTAAACTCTACAGGGCTCGGCGACAAGAAAAACTCCGTGGCACGATCGGCGCCCGCGAGCCACACCGCGGTCCGCTGCACGGGAACCCGCGCCGGTCGCAGTCGAGTATTGACGACCGGAATTGAAGGTGCCGGTAAGGCCAGCCAGTTCCAGGTCATACTCTCGGCGTCGCCCCGCAGCGGCGAATTTGAATCCCGTTCATTACCGGTAAGCCCAACCATGGTCTGCAGGCGAAGCGAAACGTCGAGCCGGCCGGAGGGCCGGCCGCTCGGAGTGTGGCGAATTTCCGGTTGAGTATCTGCCGCAACCATGGGAGGCGCCGGGGCCGGTCCGGCGATGCGGTCGGCCGGTTCCAAATCAAGCGTCACCATCCTTGCCACGGGTGGCTGACGGTGCAAAACCACCAAGGGCCTGCTTTCCAATGCCGCTGTCATCACGCCGAAGCGAGGCAGCACAATGCCGCTGCTGAAACTGCCCGTAGAGCCACCGGAATACCCGCTCAAATACCCGTCCGAAGCGCTCGGCAGTTGCACCTGCTGGCTAACGCCAAAGTTTTGGCCGGAGTGATTGGTGTCAGATGACGTAACCCGCTCGCCCACTTGCACTTGATGCGTCAAGCTGGGCAGAGTCGGCGCATGCGGCTTAGCGATATGGGACGGCGCCTCGGCCGGCATACCGGGCATGGAATCGAGCGGCGGGCCCGCGGCCAAACGGGTTTGGGGAACTACGCTCGGGGCCTGAACGGATGCGGCTTGCGTTGTCGCGTTTTGCGGTTCAGGGGCGCTCGCGCGAGGAGCAGCCGCGGCGGGAAAAGTCCCCGCCGACGGGGTGGGCGATTCGACCTCCACCGGACTCCATTCCGCGATGATGCGGCGGTGGACTGCCTCGTACTGGCGGCTCACCAATAGTGGGACGGTGTCCTCTCCCTCGGGAAGGTCCGCGTGTTGGAGCAGTGGACGGCGCACGAGTTCGCGCGTTGGATACACGATATAGGTCTTGGGATTCGGCCAGAAGTGGTCCGCACCGAACAGAGCCTGCACGAACGAACCAGAAGTAGGTACCAGCTCGATTTCGGGAAACTCGACCAATCCGGCCGGATCGGGACCATCCTGCTCCCGAATGCGCTGGCGAACCCAGTCGCGGAAAGCCTTCCAGTCGTTGGGCTCCACTTGCGGCCCTCGCGGCAGTTCCATCAAGCCCGGCAGCAACGATGGGGTGGCGCGCACAACCAGAATCGTCATCAGATCGCCCGCCACGGAGCGAAGCTGATCCACCGAGCCCGGAACCTGTTCACCGTTGAGCTTGAGCGATCCGGCCTCGGTTTCATCCAGCTTGAGCGCCGGTACAACCAATGAGGTGAGCA
>DASRHX010000153.1:0-2726 GCA_035650295.1 Bryobacteraceae bacterium
CGCCACGGTTTTCGAAAACTCGCACGACTCACTCGATCAATAACATTTTCTATCATGCGCCAAGCTTTAACCCCATTCGCGCAAGGCACGCCATACCACTTTAGTAGAAGAGCCATAGCCGGAAACGGCTGGAACTCTCAGCCCGGTGCGAACTTCGCCTCCCTAACACTCCAAAACTTTCGACGCTACTTTCGCGCAAAAAACCTCCTGTAACAGTTAAACCATGCCAACGGCATGCGTTGTGACTGTCATGAAAAAAGCTGCTCTCACAAAAACTCTCCCGTCCGCGCGAGCCTGCGCAACGACAATTCTCGCGCTGCTCGCATTCGTTCCAAACATAACGGCTGTTTTCCCGACCGCCATCGTTTCGGAAAGCGGCCCTCAGATCATCGACGGTTACAAATTCCAGGGCGGCGGGTTGATGTGGTGGAAAACGGGCATTTCTGCAAGCGAAGAGTTCGAGGGCGTTGAGGGTCTGGTGGGAATCCGGCGCGCGCAGGAGGGGATAGCCTATAATCTCTCTTCGAGCCGGACGTTTTATCCGTTGAGATCAAAGGATTTGGCGGCGTCCACCGGCGCAGTGGAACGGGTGGCTGACAACCTGTTCTACTATCAAAGGACAACCGGACCGAAGCCGCGCATCCATCGGCGTTCAGTTTACGGAGCGCCGAACACGGCCATCGACTTTGCCGGTCTCGAATACGACCAGGCCGGAGCCATGGTCGCGTGGGGTGGCCGCCTCTATTGGACGGTCATTCAGGGGCTGGACATGAATCTGCACAGCAAGCCGCTGGACGCAGGCCCGGGCGGGGGCGATCGGATCGAATTCAGCCTGCGCAACGAACATATCGTAAAAAAGATTGTGGTGGTCGATGAACTCCTCGATGACGGCCGGCATTTCGCGACGCATCTGGCGCTTCTGACGAGCGGCGGCAATCTCTATTTGTACGAAGTCCAGGGCCAACTTGCCGGCCTGCCGCCGCGCTTGATATCCGGCAATGTAAGCGATTTCGCGGTGCGCAACGAATCCACCTTCGAGCTTTTCGAGCCGAGCATCTACGGCACGGTGTTTTACATGGCCACCGGTGCGAACCTTTCCAGCACGCGCACGAGCGGCAAGCTGGTGGTCTACGATATGACAGCCGGTCCTTCTTCCACATTTGTGATGTTCGATACCGGCAACCGCGATTCGCAACTCACTTCAGTCGCCGTTGACCAGAGCCGCATCTTCATCACCGTTACGCCGGTGACGCCCAGTAACATGCATGAGAGATTTCGTTCCGCGGTGTGGGGACGTCTGTTTCCGGCCAACCGCCTGGTGCCATTTGGGGCGACGACGCCCTTCGGAACGCTTTTCATCGAACCGCAGGGGGCGGCATTGGAGGCAGCTCAACTCGCTTCGGATGGACAGTGGTTGTATTGGATTCACGCCAATCAAATCCGCAAAATTCCCACGGACACACCTATTTTTTCACTGGATTACGCCGCGCTTGATCTTGAGGCCGTGCAGGCGGTGCAAGACCAGGACAACTCCGTGCCGCTTGTCGCCGGCAAGCCGACGCTCGTCCGCGGTTACGCGCGGATCACGGCCAACTCTCTGAATCTTGCAGGCCTGAGGGTCAAGGCGCGCCTGGGAGTGATTCACAACGACAACCTGATCGGAGCAGTGGATGCGGATAACGTGCCCGTAATAGATGCGAACAGCGCACCTATCATTCTGCGGCCTGACTTGAAACGCAGTTTCAATTTTTATGTGCCGGGGGAATTGATTCGGGGCGGACCGATGCGATTCGAGATGACAATCAACCCGAACAGGGCCGTGACAGAAACCGGCGGCGCGCCATTGGCGAATAATACGGTGAGCCGGGGCTACGAAGTCGTGAACGTGAATTCGCCATGCCTTATGTTCGTGACCATGGACAGCGCCATGAATCCTGATTACACCCTGCAAAGCCCCGGCTTCTGGTCCATCATCGATCGTACTCTATCGATGTTCCCCGTGCCAAACTTCCACGTGAAAACGACGCCTGGTGCGCTTTCGAAACCGACGTTGTTCGGCACTGAGCCGTTTACCATGCCTGGTGATAAGAATTGGGCGATGATCTGGTTGACGCTCTTTCACGCCTACCGGCGTCCGATCGATGGTTGCACCGACACACACTGGGTCGGGATGTTTCCGCCAGGCGATCGGCCCTGGAACGGAATCGGAGGGATACGCAATGTGAGTCTGGCGGACATGCTCGGTTCTGTGCCCGCAAACATCTCCATCCCGAACACGCCGTTGATCAACACGCTATGCGTGCGCATGGAACCCGGCCAGGGGAACTCGAGCAGCGCGTGGAACAGCGTCATGGGGGGACATACGCTTGTGCACGAGCTCGGCCACAATTATGGGCGCTTTCACATCGACCAGACGCAATCGCTTGGTTGCGGGATCAATAAACCGGATCGCCCGTGGCATACGTTCCCGGCAAACACTTGCACGCTCGGCGAAACGGTCCTCAGCAATCCGAACGCGCCGCTCGGTTACGATTCGCTCAGCGATGTCCTGGTGCCGCCGAACATGGCGGGTGACGTGATGAGCTACGCGAACTCGACGTGGATGTCGCCATTTACATGGAACGCGTTGCTCAACGTCCTGCCCAAACTCCCCAATCCGCCGGCCTTTGCCGCTGCGCAGCAAGTTGCCGAGCTCAGTCCATCCGTCGCGGCGGGTCCGCTGCCGC
>DASRHX010000154.1:0-2813 GCA_035650295.1 Bryobacteraceae bacterium
AATGATTTTGTGCGCCGGGGCGCGGCGTGGTATCTCCCTGCGGGATGCTCTCCAAAGTTTGTTCCGCAGCAGTAAACGGCATCGAGGCTTTTCCAGTTGAAGTTGAGGCCAACGGAGGCACGGGCGATTTTCAAATCCTCGTCGTCGGCTTGCCCGACGCGGCCGTGAAGGAATCCAAGGACCGCGTTGTCACGGCGCTGACAAATTCCGGGTTTCGATTTCCCATCGGTCGCTTCACAATCAACCTCGCGCCCGCCGACGTGCGCAAGGAAGGACCGAGCTTCGACCTGCCGATTGCGCTTGGCATTCTCGCGGCGAACGACCAACTCGAAACCGACCAGCTTGATAACTTCGTCATCGTCGGCGAACTCGCGTTGACCGGCGCCGTGCGACCCGTGAAAGGCCTGTTGCCGATCGCGCTTCGCGCCAGAGCAGACAAGAGGGCGGGCCTCCTATGCCCGCTGGATAATGCTCCGCAAGCCGCTGTGGTCGAAGGGCTGCGCGTGTTCCCCATTCAGAATTTGCGTCAGGCGGCAAACTTCCTTGAAGGCGCGGAAAAGATTGCGCCGCTAAAGGTGGACCTCACGGGAATTTTCGAGCAGGGACGCGACAACGACCTGGATTTCGCGGATGTGAAAGGACAAGAGTCCGTGAAACGCGCTCTGGAGATCGCGGCTGCAGGCGGTCACAACGTGCTGCTGATCGGCCCGCCGGGCACTGGCAAGTCGATGATGGCAAAGCGACTCTCGACAATCCTGCCGCCGCTCACTTTGGACGAAGCGCTGGAGACCACCAAAGTCCACAGCATCGTCGGCCTGCTCGCGCCGGGGCAGGCGCTCGTGACTCAGCGGCCATTTCGCGCGCCGCACCACACCACAAGCGATGCGGGATTGTTGGGCGGGCAGGCAAATCCGACACCGGGAGAGATTTCGATCGCGCACAACGGCGTTCTGTTCCTCGACGAGTTGCCGGAATTCAAACGCAACGTTCTCGAAACCCTGCGCCAGCCCCTGGAAGAAGGAAAAGTGACGATCTCACGCGCGGCGGGGTCGATGACGTTCCCGTCGCAATTCATGCTGGTGGCCGCGATGAACCCGACGCCCGACGGGAAGATGCCCGGCGAGTCGAGTTCCACTCCGCGCGAAATTCAGAACTATCTCGGCCGAATCTCCGGCCCACTCCTGGACCGCATTGACCTCCACGTCGAAGTGCCTGCGGTGCGCTTTCGCGAGATGTCGACCGCGCGACAGGGAGAAAGCTCTGCGCAAATTCGCGAGCGTGTCGTCGCCGCGCGCAAGCGGCAACACGACCGGTTCCAGGACCGCAAACAGATTACGTGCAATGCGCGTATGACAGGCAAGGAGTTGAGAATATTTTGCGCGCTCGAAACCTCCACGCTGGAGCTGCTGAAAAATGCGATGACGGACATGAACCTGAGCGCGCGGGCCTACGACCGCATTTTGAAAGTGGCGCGTACGATCGCCGACCTCGCGGGCGTTGACCAGCTTTCCGTCGACCACGTATCCGAAGCCATCCAGTATCGCTCGCTTGACCGGCAGTTGTGGATGTAGAACTCTCGGGCCATGGAAGCCCCTTACGCTCCTCCAGCGTTCAAGAACCGGAAGACCGGCCTCACCGTATTCGGCATCGCCCTGATCGCGCTTGGAGGGCTTTGCCTGTTGTTCGTGCCACTGACGGCGCTCGGGCAGTTAGTGGCTGCCAAAACCACCGGCCAGTCGAACCTGCGGATGATGCTGCCAAGCCTGTTGATGTACGGCGTGCTGGGCGTTCTGTTTGTGACCCTTGGGATCGGCTCGATCAAAGGCCGTCGCTGGGCGCGTGCGGTGACGCTGGTGCTGAGTTGGGCCTGGTTGGTGACGGGCGTCATCTCCATTTTGATGTTTATTTGGATCGGGCCGGCCTTTCTGAAGGCTGTCTCCGAGACACAAGGTGAGCCATTGCCGCCCGCCGCCCGCACGATCATGATGGTCGTCGCTATCGGTTTTATGGGCGTTTTTCTCGTCCTCGTTCCAGGATTGCTGTTGCTGTTTTACGGCAGTTCGCACGTGAAAGCGACCGTCGAAGCGATGGACCCTCAACCACGTTGGACGGATGCCTGTCCGCTCCCGGTGTTGGCGGTATCGCTCCTGGCAGCGTTCGGAGCAGTGACGTTGCTGACAATGCCCGTCGCCTACAACGGCACTATTCCGCTGTTCGGCGCGATCCTTTCCGGCTTTGCCGGGAGCATTCTCTGGCTTGTTTTGGCCGCGCTGCTGGGATACGCCGCGTGGAACATTTACCATCTGCGCGTGACGGGTTGGTGGATCGTTGTGTGTATGTTAGTGGCGTTGACAATCTCCAATGTCATCACGTTCTCCCGCATCGACCTGATGGCCCTGTATCGCACGATGGGCTACCCCGAAGAGCAACTCGAGCTCCTTGAGAAAGTCAATATCTTCACCCCTGCTCAAATCGTCGGCTGGAGCGTCGTTTGGGTCGTGCCGATCCTCGGTTACCTCATCTTCATCAAGAAGCATTTTCGGCGAGCGATAGCAGCTCAGCCGGCGGTGACTTAATCA
This sequence comes from Bryobacteraceae bacterium, assembly GCA_035650295.1. Taxonomy (GTDB): domain Bacteria; phylum Acidobacteriota; class Terriglobia; order Bryobacterales; family Bryobacteraceae; genus JAFLBB01. Next base: position 2,580 of record DASRHX010000154.1, read on the forward strand.
CCCCAGCTTCGGTTTCTGCCATGACAAGCCGTGGGCTTCGGCGACTGCCTGACAGGTAAGCTGACCGTTCATGACGTTGATGCCGCCGATGAGAGCGGGTTGGCGTTGGCTCGCTTCGGCGAGGCCGTGATCGGCCAGCAGTTCGATGTACCGATAAGTCACGTTGGTGAGCGCCTGCGTCGCGGTGCGCGCGAAGGCAGCGGGCATGTTGGCGACGCAATAGTGCGTCACGCC